>JALOAB010000283.1 GCA_023229045.1 Fidelibacterota bacterium | reverse complement strand
ATTGCCCCTCCGTACAGAATTAAAAATAATAAAGAATACTTTAGCCAATAATGAAGTGCTTCAGACCTTCCAGAACGAAAAATAGCGGCCAGATGATGGCTTTTAAGAAACCCAGAACTCCCACCCAGAATCCGGTCGCCTGGCTGATGTAAAAAATGGCCGCCCCGATAAAACCCAGGCCGTAAATAGCGCCTCCGGTGGAATTGCACGATTGATATTCTTTACTCATTTTGTCCTCCTTTTCATCCGGTTATGTACCGATAGAAAGTAATACATTTTTAAATTATTGAAAATAACAAAAAAATCTCTGACAATCCGAATAAGGTTTTTATGTTATTCAATAACCCGATCAGCCCGGGCAATGACATCTTCCGGGATTGTCAAACCCTGAATTCTGGCGGCCGGAAGGTTAAGAGTCACTTTTGCGCCGGTCATATATTGAATTGGAATATCGGCTGGTTTAGCGCCGCGCAGAAGGCCCGGAATAATTTTACCGGCGGCATAGCCGGCTTCATAAAAGTCCCAACCGATTCCGACCGCCGCGCCGCGCTCGGCTTCGGTGGCTTGGTTACAGAACAATGGCAGGTGCGCCTGATTAGCGGCTTTAACGATTGCTTCAAAACCGAGGTTAGTCAGATTATCGGAGATCTGATAAACGGCGTCAATCGGTTTAGCCACCAGAGCCTTGGCGGCATCCGCCAGATCGTTGGTGTTATTGACCGAAATTGCGATGACCTGAATTCCATTACTTGCGGCGACGGATTTGAGACATTCTAAATAATATTCGGAGTTGATTTCGGAAGGCGTGTAAAGTGTACCGATGACTTTCACATTGGGCATCAGTTCAAGCAATAACGCGATGGTTTCGTTGAAAGGTGAGCGGGTAGCAATACCGGTGACATTCGGCAAATGATCGGTTGCAGAACTTCCGGCGCCAGCCAGTATGGGATTAGCTACGCTGGTGAAGACGATCGGAATCTCTCTGGTCAGATTGAGACAATTCTGCAGATTAGGAGTTGCCAGGCAACAGATCAGGTCAATTCGCCCGGTAGTAAAATTGCGGGCAATCGAATTGACGGTCGGGAAATCACCCTGCGCGTTTTGGATGATGAATTTGACGTTCTGCCCGGCGACATATCCGGAATCGCGCAAACAGTCCAACAGACCCTGACGGGTTTCGGCATTCATCGGCGATTCATTAAATTCGGCGATGCCGATGGTCAATGGTCGTTCGGTTTTGCCGCAGTTGTTATTAAATAACACAAACAAACCAGCCAGTAGTAGCAGAACAATTTTACTGAAATTCATGGGGTACATTCCTCTCATTTTCTTAATCATGATACTTCTGGATATGGCGGATGCGGTGGCAGTATCAGGAGAGTACCGATTGAATTACCTCCAGATAATTGCTCAGCAGGCGCGTAATGAGAAAATTTTCCCGGATATGTTCTTTGGCATTCCGCCCTAATTTTTCGACCAGTTTTTTATCTTTGATCAATTGGACAATCCGTTCGGCAAAAGCCTCTTCATCCCGGGGTTCACAGAGGAAGCCGGTCTCACCTTCGATGACTTGGAGAGGAATACCACCGACATTGGAAGCGACCACCGCGGCTTTTTTCCAGAGGGCTTCGGCTACCACCAGTCCAAAACCTTCCCGGATAGATTTCTGGATAATGACATCTGAGTAACGCTGGAGTGAATTGACCAGAATATTGTTTTCAGAGGTAATCGGGATAATATCGCCGGATTCGATCAGGTGATTAGAAAAGTTCACGACTCTCTGGTAGATTTTCATGCCTTCCGGGTCATCAGTTGCCATACTGCCGCAGAGAATCAGACGGCAATCAACCTGTTTTTTGACTTTCTTAAAGACCCGGATGACGCCCTCCGGATCTTTCCATTTGTCGAAGCGCGAAATCTGGGTGATAAGCGGTTTATCGGTTGGTATTCCGAATTTTTTCAGGAATCTATGAATATCTTTTTCGGACAGCTCTTTATTTTTAGGGCTGAGTGGATCAATAACCGGTGGAATGACTTTTTGCCCGATATAGATGTCATCTTTCTTATAACTTTCATGAGAAACAATCGCCAGGTCATATTTCATAATGAAGGATTTAAGGAAATCCCATAATTGAGGATTGGGATGAGAAATATCGATGTGACAGCGCCAGATCCAGGGGCTGTTTTTTATATAATATCTAATCAGGGGAAGCGGTTGGGGATCATGGATTATTACACAGTCGTGGTCGAGGTGCGTGTAGATCGAGAAATCCTCGCTGGCTTTGATATATATTTCCTTTTTTATTTCGGACAGATTGATCGGATCGCCTTGCAGGGCATTGTGAAACTTTTTAGTGATTGTGAATAAATCAGGATTGCCCCGAATAATGCGCCAACCCGTATTGAGTCCAACGTCGTTCATCAAAGGCACCAGGCTGTTTAGAATTTCGGCTACGCCGCCGCCCATATAAGTCGAATTCAGGTGGATAATTTTTTTGCCGTAGAGCGCCCGCGCCTGCTGAAATATGCCGGTAATAACCTTATCCCCAACAATGCCTCGATAGTCGATAAGTTTAATCATTTTCTGGATCCTTTAATTAAAGTTTTCAGGATATTTCTTACTTCTTCGGTGGTTTTCACTCTGAAGTTTGCGGCAGTCAGGCCGACGCCAACTTTGATGGTATAATTGTTAGGTAATACCCTAAAAATATCCTCATCAGTTTTATCATCTCCGATCGCCAGGATGAAATCAGGATTGATACGCTCGACCCAGACGGCGACCGCACGCCCCTTATTGATTCCATAGTTTTTTATTTCGATGATCTTATTACCTTCCAACACCTGCAGTTTAAGATTCGCTGCCAGATTGCGCAGAACCCGGTCTAACTCACGCCCCCGGATTTTACCCAGATCCGCCACACTTTTTCGATAATGCCAGACCAGTGAAAAGTCCTTTTCCTCCACAAACGAACCCGGGGTTCGATTGACGTAGGAATCCAGGATGGGCCGAACTTCTTTTTTCCATTCATGCGACATAGGTTCGACGAGTTGCCAGTCATTTTTTGATGCTTTGTACCAGGCTCCGTGTTCCGCAATCAGGTTAAGGTTACTAATTTTGTTCAGCCAGCTAGCCAGTGTATTTTTATCGCGCCCGCTCACGATTACTACGGTATTACTAGATGCAAGGGATTTTAATAATTTCAGCAATTTGGGATCGGGGG
>JALOAB010000282.1 GCA_023229045.1 Fidelibacterota bacterium | reverse complement strand
TACGAGCAGTGGCATCCCTTAGGTTTGGTCGGAGTGATCACTGCGTTTAATTTTCCGATGGCGGTCTGGTCGTGGAACTCCATGATTGCCGCAATTTGCGGCGATGTGACCGTCTGGAAACCGAGCTCGATGGCTCCTCTGACAGCAATAGCCGTGCATAATATTATCGCCCCGGTGATTGACAAATATGATCTGGATGGCGTGTTCAACCTGGTGATCGGCAAGGGCAGTGAAATCGGCGAGACCTTGATTAATGACCGACGGATTCCTTTGATCAGCATGACCGGCAGTACCGAAATGGGAATTCGGATCGCCGAAGTGGTCGCTCGTCGCCTGGGAAAAACGATTCTTGAATTGGGCGGTAATAATGCTATAATTGTGGCGGAGGACGCCGATCTCGACCTGGCGGTGCGCGCCACCCTGTTCGGTGCGGTCGGAACCGCCGGACAGCGCTGTACCTCAACCCGACGAATCATTATCCAGAAAGAGATCAAGCCGAAGTTTGTTGAAAGTCTGTTAAAAGCTTATAAACAGGTGCCCATCGGTAATCCATTGAATGACGGCGTGTTAATGGGACCGGTTATCGATGAAATGGCGCTTAAAGCGATGCAGGCGGCAATCGAAAGAGCAATCCGTGACGGCGGTCGCTTGTTATATGGCGGCGACCGTCTGACCATTAAGGGACTCGAAGGCGGTTTCTATGTCACACCGGCAATCATGGAGGTCAGCGATGACAATCCGGTGGTTAAGGAAGAAACTTTCGCGCCCTTGCTTTATATCATCGAATACGAAAAAATCGACGATGCTATCCGAATTCACAATAATGTACCGCAAGGTTTGAGCTCGGCGATTTTCACGAAGAGTCTTCATTATGAAGAACAATATCTGTCGCATCTTGGATCGGATTGCGGCATTGCCAATGTCAATATCGGAACTTCCGGCGCCGAAATCGGAGGCGCTTTTGGTGGTGAAAAAGAGACCGGCGGCGGTCGCGAATCGGGTTCGGATGCCTGGAAACAATATATGCGGCGCCAGACCAATACCATTAACTGGAGCCAGGATTTACCGTTAGCCCAGGGCATTAAGTTCGATATTGACTGAGTTGCAGTCCAACCGACAGTTTAATTGACTATATGCAAAGCGGAATCTTATACCTGATCGCGACGCCTATTGGCAATCTCGAGGATATTACCCTGCGGGCGCTGGATACTCTGCGCAAAGTCGATTTGATAGCGGCGGAGGACACCCGCCACGCGCTGATTCTGCTTCAGCGCTATGAGATCCGCAAACCGCTGGTCAGTTATTTTGAAGAGAATGAAAACCGTCGCAGTCAGGAATTGCTCGAGAAATTGCTAAACGGTCAAACAATTGCCCTGATAACGGATGCCGGCACGCCTTTGCTGAGCGATCCGGGTTTTCAGATCGTGCGCAAAGCCATTGATGCCAGTATTCCGGTAGTGCCGATACCGGGGCCTTCCTCGATTTTAACGGCTTTGATGGCTTCCGGACTGGCAACCGACCGCTTTGTTTTCGAAGGATTTCTGCCGCGCAAGAAAGGGCGCCGGACACGCCTTAGTGAACTAGCGTCTGAACCACGAACGATGATATTTTTCGAAAGCCCACACCGCATTTTAAAAACGCTTAACGATCTTCTGGCAATATTTGGCGACCGGCAAGCCGTTTGCGCGCGCGAAATGACCAAAATATACGAAGAATTCCAACGCGACCTTCTCAGCGCTTTGATCAAGCATTTCGAGATTCATTCTCCAAAAGGTGAATTCGTGATCGTCGTGCAGGGCGTTGAACGCCAATCCCGTCACCAGAAAACTCTTCTACCGGAATCCGATTAACATTATGCCTGAAAAGACGACTTATCCTTTAACATCGGTAAAATCTCGAGTAGCCCTGGTAAAATGCGAGAGCTACGATCCAACAGTCGTTATGTCTGCGGTTCGCCGGGGAGTAGATTTGCTGGGCGGCATCGAAAAATTTGCACAAAACGGCGAAAAAATTGTCCTGAAGCCGAATTTACTCCGACCGCGTGACCCGGCTGAAAATGTCACAACTCATCCGTCCGTAGTCCGCGCCGTGGCGGAAATATTGTTGGAAAAGGGAGTAGCGGTCTCGATCGGCGACTCATCCCCGCGCGGGCATCACGCGAAGATCTTTCAGGTTAGCGGGATGCAAAAAATTACCGAAGAGCTCGGCCTGGCGATTGCTGATTTTGAAAACGGTCGGCAGGTTTCTTCGCCAAACAGCCTGCGTAACAAACAATTCACGATAGCCGAAGGTATTTTTCAGGCGAATGGCTTGTTCAACATACCGAAGCTGAAGACGCATCACCTGACCCGGATCACGGCGGCGCAGAAGAATTTATACGGATGTATTCCCGGGATATTGAAGCCGGCACTGCATGTAGCTTTGCCGGCGGTGGATGATTTCTCCAGGATGCTGGTTGATCTGAATATTTTACTTAAGCCGCGGCTGATAATACTGGATGCTGTTGAAGCGATGCACGGAAATGGCCCGAGCAGTGGCGACTGCTATCCGATGAAATTGCTGGCTTTTTCGACTGATCCGGTGGCGATCGATTCAGTGGTGTGTCGCCTGATCCATCTCAATCCGGAATATGTCAGAACGAATTACTGGGGCGCGGAGCTGGGACTGGGAAAAATGAACTCGGAAGATATCGAATTGCTCGGCGACGATCCAGCCGCCTTCGACGCGCTGGATTTCAAAGTTCAACGTCAGCCGGAATTACGTTTTAATCAAGCCTGGCGCTACCGTAAACTGAAGCATCTCATCACAATCCGGCCAATTATAGATGCCGATAAATGTAAAAAATGCGGCGAATGCGTCGATCAATGTCCACAAACGCCCAAAGCCCTGGCGTGGCCGAACAATAAAAATGACAAACCACCCATATTCGATTATTCCAAGTGCATCCGCTGTTTTTGTTGTCAGGAAGTCTGCCCCCATAAGGCTATCGATGCCTATGTGCCATTCCTGCGGCGAGTTGTCGATATTGGATATTCGATTATTTATAAGGCATGAGATATGAACTGGTTTTATTTTAGCGCGGCGGTTATTCTGGTAATTTCCGGTGTAGTTATTCTGATCAGACCGGTATGGCTCAAGAACTTGATGCAGATAGTACTTCGGAAAGACCTTTTTTTCTTGCCGGGAGTGCTGGAAATCGGAGTCGGGTTAGGAACGCTTTATTATCGCGATCAGACC
>JALOAB010000281.1 GCA_023229045.1 Fidelibacterota bacterium | reverse complement strand
GGTGGCAATGAACGATCAGCCTTCCGGTGAAATCTATTTTGCCTGCGACGAGCAATCCAACGGCTATAACTGGAATCATGTCATTGCCGCCGCGGCTCAGGCTTTGAAGTGCCGCTCGTTGAATATCTATCTGCCGTTTTTTGTTCTTTCAACAATGCTACTGCCGGCCCAAATCCTGGCCAAAATCAATCATCGACAAGCAAGTTTAAACCGCGATAAATACCGGGAATTACGTCAGTTGTTTTGGACCTGTTCGGCGGCGAAAGCCAGCAAACTGATTGGCTATAAAGCTCAGGTTGAACTTACGGAGGGTTTGGATCGCGCGGCGATCTGGTATCGGGAACAAAAATGGATTTAAGCTCGGAATCTGCGACTTCGATCTATGAGCGTTACAAAAAGAGCGCCTTTCCGGCTGATGGCCTTCTGCTGACATTCACATTCATTTTATTATTGATTGGAATCTTGAATTATTCCCGTCTCGGCCAGCCCTTTGTCTGGATCAGCACCGACTGCGGGATTATCATCATACTCCTGATGCTAATTAACCGCGAAAATAATTCGGCAACCGGTATGTATTACTGGTTGCATTTTCTCTGGCCGATTATCACGCTAGGCTTTTTATATGCCCAATGCACGGCCTGGGATAACCTTATTTTCACGGATACCTTCGATCCATTATTGAAGAAATGGGAAGTTGGACTATTCGGCACTACTCTGAACAGGTTTCTGGCGCCGGCGGTCAGTTCGCTATTGGTCGACGAGCTGATGCACGCCTTTTATTTTTCATATTATTTAATGTTGTTTGCGCCGGCGATCTGGATGCTCTGGCGTAAGCAGACTCAAGCCTTCGAGATGATTTTTAGTTTGGTATTGATGATGTATTTGCATTTCCTTTTTTTTATCATTTTCCCGGGAGACGGACCGATTGGCGAGCGTGGCGACCTGTTCGGGCACGGCGTGGTTTTTATCCCGCTGATGGATTTTATCTACAAGGTAGGCGATCAGGGTGGCGGAGGCGCTTTTCCCAGTACGCATGTGTCTTCAGCGGTGCTGATTTTTCTTTATGCTTTTAAATATGCGCCCAAATTGCGCTTGCCGACCGGGATTTGCTGTACGGGAATAATTATCGCAACGGTCTATTGCAGTTATCACTATTCTATCGATGCAATCGCCGGTTTTATTACCGGCACCATTTTTTACTTCCTCGGCCAGTCTGTTTATGTTCGCTGGCGCGATCGCCCGGCACGTCCCGGGCTCGCAATGCAACAAAGCGCTTAAAATCAAGTAAATGGAGCTATCAATGAAATTCAAAGCCATAGGTACAATACTTACAATCCTCATTCTGGTTAGTTTTGCCACCTCCGCTCAACGCGCTATGCAAATCGAGGATTTGCTAAATTGTCAGCGCCTCACCGAACTACAATATTCTCCCGACGGTCAATGGCTCGCTTTCACAGTACAAACCATGAGCCTTGAAACCAATAAAGGCCATAAATCTATCTGGCGTATTCGTGCGGACGGTAAGGATTTACACCAATTGGTCGATCATAAAGGCAATAGCTGGTCGCCGCTCTGGGCGCCGGACGGTCTAAGTATCGCCTTTTTATCGGATAGTAGCGGAACGGCGCAGGTCTGGCGACTTTTTCCTGACAACGGCACTCTCAGTCAGATTACCGATTTCTATTGCGGAGTCGAAAGTTTCTGCTGGTCTTCCGACGGACAGAAAATTGCCTTTTCAGCCCGTGTGTATCCCGACCTGAATGATTTTTCCGCCATGGAAAAGCGTGATCGGGCGCAAGCGGTCAGCCTGGTCAACGCCAGGGTCTATGAAGAATTGATGTTTCGCCACTGGGACGAATGGTGGGATCACAAGCGCAGTCACATTTTCGCGCTTGACTTCACGAATGGCAATATAACGGATATGACACCCGGCGACTTCGACGCGCCGCCCATCGCGCTCGGAGAGGGCTATTGTTTCTCACCGGATAATAGTCAAATCATTTTCAACAGTAATCACGACCCGGTTATCGCCACCAGCACCAACAACGACATCTGGTCTGCTTCCATTGCCAATCCGTCTTCAGCCGTACTGATTACATCGCCGCAAAAAAGCCGGGATTTCAAGGGCAACGATTATGCGCCTAAGTTTTCGCCGGATGGCAAATACCTGAGCTTCCTGTCGATGGCGCGCGCCGGTTATGAAGCCGATAAAAGCGACTTATTTCTCAAGGAACTCAGCGGTGGAAAGTTCATCAATCTGACCGCCAAAAAAGACCTCCGGATCGGTTCGTATGAATGGTTGCCCGACAGCCGCAGATTGCTTTTATTAATTGAAGAACACGGACGTTTGCGCTTAAAAATGCTCGATATCAGGTCGGGACAGATCGAGGCGCTGGTCGACGACGGATATATCAGCGCTCTGACGGTTGCCCCCGATAGCAAGACCTGCGCCTTTTTGCAAGGCCGCACGACTCACCCCGATGAACTTTACATTTATTCGTTTGCCAACCGGCAAATTAAACAGCTTACCAACTTCAACCCGCCACAGATGTCTCAAATAGAAATGAATCCGGTTGAGGATTTTGAATACATAAGCAGTGACGGTACGCCGGTTCACGGCTTCCTGATCCGCCCGCCATTTTTCGATAAGAACAAAAAATATCCGGCGGTTTTCATGGTGCATGGCGGACCACAGGGAGCCTGGGAAGACAGCTGGCATTACCGCTGGAATCCGCAACTCTGGGCGGCTCAGGGTTATGTTATTGTAATGATCAATCCGCGTGGCAGTACCGGCTATGGTCAGAAGTTTACCGAGGAAATCAGTCTGGACTGGGGCGGAAAGGTTTTTAACGATCTGGTCGCCGGACAAAAATTTGTCGTCGATAATTATAAATACATCGATCCCGCCAAATTAGCCGCCTCCGGCGCCTCGTTCGGCGGCTATATGATGAACTGGTTTGAGGGGCATATGGAAGCCTTCGATTATCCGTTCAAAACACTGGTCAATCATGATGGTTCTTTCAATTTATACGCCATGTACCTGACGACCGAAGAGCTCTGGTTCCCGGAATGGGAATACGGCGGGCCTTTCTGGCTCAGCCAAGAGCAGTATGCCAAATTTACCTGCGATAATTACATAAAAAACTTTAAAACACCAATGCTGGTCATTCACGGTGAAAGAGATTATCGCCTGGATTTCAGTCAGGGATTAATGATCTTCACGGCTCTGCGCCGCATGAACGT
>JALOAB010000280.1 GCA_023229045.1 Fidelibacterota bacterium | reverse complement strand
TTGTCCTATTAATAAAATCAAAAGCACTTTTCTCATTTTCATAATCCTACCTTATATTTTTGCCATACTTCCCAGTCCGGCGACTGCGAGGCAATATATTATCCAACAGGTAAAAATCGCCCAGAAGGTCTTCGTTGCTTTTATCTTTGTAAAAACTCCCACACCAATCGCCAGCAAGATCACCTTCCAAAGCACAAAAAGGTCGAGATTGGTAAAAAACCTGAATAAAAAAGTAGAGTCATCCTGCAGAAATAGCGCCGGACTGGTATAAATCCGCACGGTCTGCTGTGACACCATTAGGGGAATTTTCACTCCATTCATGACAATATCGATCAAATTCACATAAGCATTTATCGCCAGCATATTTTTATACTTGACTTCTCCACCAAAGATAAAGTTGCCTACCAGCATCAGAACTGCCGCGACCGCTACGGTTCTGACAATTAGAAATACCGCGGCAGATACGTAGGTCGTAACCGAATTTGCCCTTTGGTCTATATTATCAATAGCGAGAGTTTTTTGTTCATCTGAAAGACGCTCACTTTGGGCGATCCGGGTTTTCTGCTCTTCTATTGCCAGCGGAGTCACATACGGCATCGAAGCCATCGATACCAGAATGACCAAGAAAAGCGGTACGACTATGTCAAGCCAACCGGTTTTGGTTACCAGAGCCCGGAAGGTGGCTGAAGGTTCCCAGAATATGGCAATTATTTTACCGAAAATCGACTTATTCTTTTCGTCACTCACTTTTGGTTTTATCCCCTTTTTATGATAAAAAACTCGTGTTTTAGATAGTGTCCTCGCCTAAAGGTTGTCACGATTTTTGAGTTGCGGCGAACTTTTTAAGCAATTCACCCCGGTTTTGCTCCAGAAATGTGTGAGCCGCGTCATAGGTATTGACTATTTCACCCTGCAGTATCGCTTCCTCTATTGCGGACTTGATGAAACCGACCGCTGGACCCGGTTCCAGATTGCAGAAATGCATAATCTCATCACCCCGCACCGGTGATTGAA
Source organism: Fidelibacterota bacterium (assembly GCA_023229045.1). Classification (GTDB taxonomy): domain Bacteria; phylum Fidelibacterota; class UBA2242; order UBA2242; family UBA2242; genus JAGNGI01. Next base: position 2,240 of record JALOAB010000280.1, on the reverse strand, counting down.
AGGCGCGCAAGCGATCCTTTTCGCGCACATTTTCTATTAAGGTGACCACGCGGTCGAAATTAGCCCGATAGGTTTCGACCTTGCGGATATTTTTCGAAGTAATGTCCGCCTGGCATAACAGGATCAGATCGTCAAGTTCTTCACCGGCTTCGACGATCAGACGCCGTACGGCGCTATCGGTAACGCCTTCCGAGGCGATCGCGATCGGACGCAAATGCAGACGCGTCAATTTGGCGGCATATTCAATGACTTTATTCGGCAGACGTAACCGCTTTCCGATTTCGCCGATCATACGCGCTCCGAGCTCTTCATGACCGTAAAATGTCCAGCCTTTATCCGGGAAAAACTGCTTCGTCAGCGGTTTGGCAACATCATGTAACAGAGCCGCGAGACGCAGTTCGAATTTTGAACTTATCTCAGCGATATTGTCGAGCACTTGCAAGGTGTGTTTAAAAACGTCCTTATGATGATGCCCATTGCGCTGATCGACTCCGTCCATTGCGGCGATCTCCGGCAGGATCAGTTCCAGTAAATCAGATTCCTTCATTAAATCAAAACCACGTGAAGGTTTTTCCGGCACTTTCAGAATTTTAGTCAGTTCATCGGTGATGCGTTCCTGCGAAATGATCTTGATACGCTCCCGGACTCGTTCAATTGATTTGAATGTATTTGACTCGATCCTAAAATTCAACTGGGTAGCGAAACGGATAGCTCTCAAGATTCTCAGCGGATCCTCAGAAAAGGTCGTGATTGGATCCAGCGGAGTACGAATGATCCCGGCATTGAGGTCTTTCAGCCCCTCAAAATGGTCGGTCAATTCGAGATAATTTTCGCGATTCAGCGAAAGAGCCAGGGCATTGATGGTAAAGTCGCGGCGCGCCAGATCGTCGCGTAGGTCACTCTCGGAGATCTGCGGCTTGCGTGATGAATTTTCGTACTGCTCTACGCGAGCAGTCGCAACCTCAATCAATTTATCCTGATAAGGTATCATTGCGGTGCCGAAGCGCGCATATTCGACGACATTTTTGACTTTCAGCGCGCTGGCTAATTTTCTGGCAAATTCGATCCCGTTGCCGATTACGGTAATGTCGATGTCTTTAGTTTCGACTCCCAACAAACGGTCACGCACGGCGCCACCAACCAGAAATACACGCTTGTGATCTCGTTCTGCGACTGCCGATATTTTTTTAATAACGGAGGTCACTGGATCGTCTGCAACGAATAAAGTGTTAAGATATGTCATAGTATCAAATTTAAATCCCCGTCAATTTACCAACACAGGCAGTCAATCACAAATGCTTAGCGAAGACAAATTGTTCCAATTAAACGGTTTCGATTAGATGCGAATCCGGATTTATTCTTTAAAACCGGCGATTTCGGCGGCGTGAAAAGAACTGCGCACCAACGGTCCGCTGAAAACCGCCCGGAAGCCAAGTGAAAGTCCCGTGTCCTGATAAGTCTTGAACTCCTCAGGGGTGATGTAACGAACGACCGGAAGATGATCTTTAGTCGGTTGCAGATATTGACCAATCGTTAGAATATCGCAACCGGCGTTCAGAACATCTTGCATCAACTCGCTGACCTGTTCGGCTGTTTCGCCCAGACCGACCATGATGCCGGTTTTGGTGACGGCGCCACGTTTTTTAGATTCGTAAATAACCCGAAGTGATTGCTCATAATCAGCCTGTGGACGGGCAATCGGATAAAGTACCCGAATGGTTTCAAGATTATGGCCGAGAACATCCGGTGTGGCACTTAATACCGTTTCAAGAGCATTAATGTCGCCCCGGAAATCAGGGATCAATACTTCGATTTTTGTATTGGGATTTTGCCGCCGGATTTCACGAATCGTTTCCGCCCAGACTGCCGCGCCGCCATCCGGCAGATCGTCGCGGGTCACCGAAGTAATTACAGCATATTTCAAACCCATTAGTTTGACCGCCCGACCGATTTTTTGCGGTTCATTCAAATCGACCGGTTGGGGCTTTCCGCTTTTTACGGCGCAAAACCGACAATTGCGGGTACAGGTATCTCCGAGTATCATTAACGTCGCCGTGCGCCTCTGCCAGCAATCACTCTGATTCGGACAACGCGCCGACTGACAAACGGTATGCAGATGATGGTCCTTAATGATCTTTTGCAGATCGCGGAAATCATTATTGACGGTAATTTTTACTTTTAGCCAGTCAGGTTTCATTTTTCACCACGAATTAATTTAACCGCTAATGAACGCAAATTCT
>JALOAB010000279.1 GCA_023229045.1 Fidelibacterota bacterium | reverse complement strand
GCCTTAACGTCTGAACTAATAGCAACCCATGGAAGATTAACTTCCGGCTTCACCGGCACCCAGTCGTAGGCAAGAGTGGGATAGGAAGATTTGGCAAAGATATTTTCAAGGGTATATTCAGCAGATTCCTCCTCGGTCAATTGCCGGGAAATGGCAATCCGACTCGAATAATTCGAACCTTCTCCGGTGCACTGGTATTCAGCATATAATGCCGGGGCAACATTCCATTCTATCCAGCCGCCTGGATTCAGCACTTCTGGTTCATCACAACGTATGAAAACAGTGCGGGGAACTGCCGCCCAGGGACGACCCAGATAGATATTCTCAATCGGCAATTCGTTAAATCCGATCGCGTCGGCAGTAATAAGGCAGTCTCTGAACACATAGCCGAATTTTGACGCGGCTTCGGTGCTTGCGGCAGTCACCGTCCCGGCGTTGCGATTGACGTTGAGATGGCAAGAGTCAAAGACGGCGATATTGCGCCCAAAAATGAAATCTACCGAACCTTCGATATAACAATTAAGCATATAAACCCGGCCGGTGACTCGATTGCCCCAGGCCCCCCAGGTGTAATAGGTATCCTGGTAACCGAGCAGTTTACAATTATAAAAAGCCTGCCGATCGCCGTTAACCCGTAAGGCGACCGCCTGCTGGTCACTAAACGCGCCATCGTTTTTAACTGTGTTTTGGAAGGTTATATTCATGGCGACGAAATCGTCGGCATCAATCGCCACGCTGTAAGACATTGAGGTGCCGCCGGCTTTTCCGGCGTAATCATCATAAGTCAGGGTTGTGCTGTCACGATCTTCGCCGATCAGAATGACGTTGGTTTTATAACGGTCCAGCAACAGTTTTTCATAATAGACGCCCTTCCTGACAAAGATAATGTAGGGTCCGGTATAGTAATCGGGAACGTCATCGAAAGCCGCCTGCACGGTAGTGTAGTCGCCACTGCCGTCCGCCGCGACAATTTTCAGGACTTCCGGCGCAGGGGTCTGGGTCGTAAAAGAATCCACCGCGCCGTAGCCTGTACCTTTACTATTGGTGGCATAGGCTCGGACATAATAAACGGTATTTTCTGCGAGCGGATAAAGCGTGCTCTGAAATGAACCCAGTCCGGCACCGTTCTCGGTCTTATTGTCGTTAATCGTGGGCTCGCCGGTGATATTCCAGCAGACGCCGCGGACGCGCACCGTATCGCCACCCCAGGCGGTTACCTCCCCGCCGCAAGTCGCGGTTTTAACCAATATATCAGTCACCTCATCGGTTACGACGGTCGGAACCTCAAGGGAATCCAACGTCTTAAAAGTTACTTCATCTCCATAGCCGACACCGGCACTATTGATCGCATACGCGCGGACATAATAAGTTGTGTCTGGTTCCAGCCCGCTTAGATGGCTGACAAAGGCACCGGAGCTTTCCCCATCATTGGTTTTAGTGTCGGAGGTATCCGGTGTGCCGGTCGTATTCCAGCAAATCCCGCGGGCGGTAACCGGGGCACCGCCATCATCCGTGACCGTGCCGCCACCCTCGGCAAAGGTAGTCGAAATACCGGTCACCGGTTCGGTGGTTAATGTCGGCGGACTGGCAACGAATTCTCCTTCGGTAGTACCCCAAATAGTTACGTTAAGTAAATAGAGATATTTGGAATTTGAAGCTGAACCCTGATACCAGGGGAAGATACGAATGAATAAGGTATCGGCAGGGGTAATGCTGGTATCAAAAGCAAAGTTATAGAAAATGTGATCGTCTTTTTTGAGCTCTAAGGTGCTGTCGTTCAGCTGAATTGCGTCAGTAAAGCTGGTGTCAGTGGAATACCAGATATTTGCTCGCATTTCGCCGGTGCCCTTAGCACCGATAAAACAAGTGAAACTGTCGGCATCAAGAATGATATTTTCTTTGGGATAGACAGCAAATTGCACCCAGCGGGTATCAACCTGAAGGCTTTCCGCCCCCCAATACAAACCAGCTTCGTCAGCGAATGGCCACCAGCGCTGGTCAGGTCCAGGACCGTTTTTATAATCCCGGACAACAAAGTTCGGAGCGCCAATCTGAGGCAGTCCTAAAAGATTACCAGCCGTGGCGGAAACTCTCTGGCTGTCAGGTTCAGCACATTTCCAGTTCACAAAAGCCAGGGTTTCGGCATGAGCTGTGGCAATGATGAGCACACAGATTGTCGACATTAGCTTGATCAAACACCTCTTTTTCATATCATACCTCCTGGATATTGATTTTTTTATGCATTATTTGTATCATCTAACCCTTTTCGCTAGGTTTAATAACCACCTGCAAAAATTCTGCGCGGCTTGAAAATTTTCAAAATCCGCCGGCAGTTTGCGATTATCAATATATTCGTTATATAGCCAGGGATCGCCGATAGCCAGCACCATTCCGCGGCCATAGTTCGATTTGGCGATGATTACATTTTCATCTGCAATCAGAATCGGCTCGGCTCTCCCCGCCAGGCTCAATGTCGCGATCTCTTTCAGATATATTTTAGCAACGTTTTCAAACAGAAGATGATTTGGCAGATTGTCGAATTTAGCCATATCGAACTGCTTGTTTTCGACCCGGTTGAGACTGACTTCGTTGAACCAAAAGCCGAAATTTTTTGCCAGCTGGTTGAAATGCTCGAATTCGGCATTGCCAGCGTCATTACCGAGCAATACCAGCACCCCGCCGGAACGCACCCAGCGGGTAATGGTCTTAACGGCTTTTCTTGATATATAATTCGGCTCGTCGGTTTCCAATGGGGTGTCGGGATCAACAATTATATAGACACTCAGGCGCTCTAATTCCGCCGCCGTAGGCTCATCCGCAATTTTGGAAATAAAGGCTCCGGTATTTTCGAACAGATTTCCCAATTCATAAAAACCGGAATTTTCCCGGTCTTCCCAGGTGTAATGGTACTGACAACCGTTTTTGAATTCACGATTATAATAGTAATCCAGACCGACGACCTTACCGGCGCCAATATCGGACAATTCCGGTCCATTTTTAAGGTATCGCGCCACCGGCAGATCGATGGCTTTCATCTCGTTAATTACCAGTTCGCAAATTTTAATCGCACCGGTGCGGTTGAAGTGCGTATTATCCGATTTACCTTCGGGAAGAGCCTTGTAGACACCCGCCGGTGCGCGCAGAAACAGTCCTTCCGATTTTACCGGTCCCAATTTCCTGAATAGTTCCAGACTGCGGGCGTGCAGGTCTATCAAGGGCACGTTGTATTCAGTTGCCAGCTCGCGGACAACAACCGGATATTCGCCATGCTGATCGA
>JALOAB010000277.1 GCA_023229045.1 Fidelibacterota bacterium | reverse complement strand
CTCAATAAATATACACCCATTATACCCTTTATGGTAGGTTCATACATACGTGAAATTGAAGGAAAATATATATGGATAAAACGGGTGTACAATAACCAGACACCCCCAAGCGGATTGATTGGTTCTCCAAATGATGCAGCACGTTTTGTACGAGCTTATTTAAATAAGGGGATGCTTGATGGTAAAAGAATTCTATCAGAACAATCTATTTCAATGATGACGAATGAATATTATATACAAAGTGGAGAGAAAGCCTATCAGGGAATAGGATGGCAGGTGTATGAAGAAGATGACAGAAAAATACTACAGCACATTGGCGGAGGAATCGGTTTTAATTTTGTAATGCAAGTACATCCAGAAAAAAATCTTGGATTTATATTATTTTCAAACAGTACGCTAAATAATTGTTGGGAAATCTTACAATCAGTTACTACTTATAACTGGTAATAAACCCGTTGTGTGAAAATATAATGACTCTATCGAGAAAAATTTATCGCTATTTGATGACGCCTTTTCCGTTACGTAATATGTATTTATATAGGTGATATCATATAAATATTCAGAGTAAGTTTTACAATTATATTTTATTCAATAGTTGTTACAACTTACGTTTTTGGATTGGATAAGTCCTATCAATGGGAAACAGCTATTGATAGTATTTGGGGTAACGGTTTACCAACTGAAAAGAAACTTGCTATTTATGATACTGCAACCACGACAATTCAACACAATTTTGCCTGTTTTCAAAACCTTCCGGTGAATTATGACTCGCTCATCAACCTTTATAGAAATGAGATTATATTAGGAATAAGTCATGGGCGATTTGTGGCAATAATGAATTATTTATCGATGTATCTTTATGATGGCCACTCGCGATTTTTCAATGAAGAAGTAAATCAAAATACCATTGCCGATCCAAAGATTCCTTTGGTATATATCGGATCGTGGGGATTAGAAAATCGTTTTGGAGCTGCGGTTACCCCATTACCAGATAGTTCTTTGTTAGTATACAAAGTTGTTGACGATCATCCGCTAAATTTGTGCCCGGGAGACCGGATATTAGGATATGATGGTATACCGTGGCATAAATTATGTCAGATAATTGAAAATGCTCAATTACCGATCGCAGAAATTCAAACAAAAAGCCTATTCTGTGGCAATAAGGAGAATTTAACCGATGCATGGTTGACAGGTGTTGGGCGGAATTGGCATTTATTTGATACACTTGATGTTTATAAATATTCTACCGGGGATACGGTTCATTTTGAGACTAAAGCACTTTACGGTAAATCCTTTCATCTATATTGTACTGAACAACTATCAGTAGAAGGAATTTCGATGCCCGATATCAGTAGCGAAGATCCGGTATCATGGGGAATAGTAAAAGATGAAAATATTGGTTATGTTTACGTTTCAAGTTGGACGTGGAGAAACGCTGGAGGAGAATTTTATAATGCACTTGATTCTCTAATCAATGTTCATAATATAAAAGGATTAATTATTGACTTGCGATACAATCATGGTGGTTATGTTAATAGTAGTATCTCGGGGCTTCGGTTACTGTTTAAAGAAAAGCCTCCTAATATGGGGTACGCTCGACGGAGTAATCCAGATGATTATGAGGCAATGATACATCAATGGGCATTTCAGTTATTTCCAGATTCATCAAAATATTTTTACAATCCGATTGCCGTTCTAGTTGGTCCGAAAACAGCATCAGCTGCAGAAATAATAGCATTTTGGTTTTCATATCACCCCTATGTTCGTATTTTTGGTCGGCATACTCATGGATCATTCGCCGGCGCACACGCAATTTCTTTATCTGATTCAGGTTGGCATGCGTACTATGCACATTATAACATCATAGTTGATACTGACCCAATACAATATTTATCTCATATATCTGCTCCTGTTGATGAGAATATTTGGTTTACAGCAGAAGCGGTTGCAAATGGAATTGATCCAGTTGTCGAAAGAGCAATCCAATGGATTCAATCTGAAACAAAAATCGCTTACCAGGATAATATTCCCCAACAATTTAGTGTATATCAAAATTACCCTAATCCATTTAATGCAACAACGACTTTTCATTTTTATTTGCCGCATCCAGAACAAACAACTATTGAAATATATGATATTCTTGGCCGTTTAGTTGAAACTGTTGCACCTAAAAATTTGCCATCTGGAACTAATAAGGTCAATTGGAAATCTGACCAGCTTCCGAGCGGTATATATTTTTACAAAGTCATCACACCAAGTTTAAGTTTGGGTCGAAAAATGATTATAATAAAGTAGCGCAATTATAACTGTTGAAAATAATACACCTAACTACTCATTTCACCAACCCTAAAGGTTGTTCATTGAAACTTGAAGTTTTCAGACTTTGCAGAAGATTTTACGGGGAAGTGAAAGCGAATCTTTCTGCAATTCGCGGCGCCTCCATCCTGTCAATTATTGAAAGAAATATTAAGGAGTACCCATAATGGAAGAATTGAAGAATTTCAAATATAATTCCTTAGTGTTCATTAAGATTGTTGTTTTTATTATAGCAACTATTTTGTTTCAGAGAATTGCTTTAATTCCTCTTTCTATCATCTCAAAAACTTATTGGTCGCAATATGACGGTCGCGGTTTAAATGAACCCTGGTTTATCAGCTCCGGTTTAGTTCTGTTCCTGGCCGCATTAGCAGTCTGTTTTGTGTTTCTGAAATATGTCGAGAAAAGGCAATTTTCCTATTTAAGAGTAATTGCCTTCAATTATAAGAAATACCTCGCCACCGGAATATTATTCTCCTTCATCCTGGTATTTCTATTCACCTTATTGAATATCATACTCGGCAATACGCGATTAGCATTTATTTATAGTTCTTTCACTACTACCTTGTGTTATATCGTACTGCTTGGTGCGGGAATATTCGTTCCTGTGCTTTATGAAGAATTGGTTTATCGAGGATACGTATTAAAAACCCTTGAAACTCGTTTCAGCGCAATTACTGCCGTAGTGATTAGTTCGCTGTTATTCAGCGCCGCGCACTTCTTAAGACCCGATCCATCATTTCTGACGTTTGTCAATATTTTTCTCGCAGGCGCACTCTTATCAATTTGTTGCATTCGCTATAACAGTCTTTGGTTGCCGATTGGATTACATTTTGGCTGGAATTATTTCCTGTGGATTTTCAATTATCCGATCAGTCACCAAAGATGGACCAACCCAATCTTAAAACTCAATTATAAAGAACACAACCTGATCACCGGTTCGGAATTCGGTCCTGAGAGTTCATTAATATTAACTTTTATATTCATAGTGCTGATTGGATATTTATT
>JALOAB010000278.1 GCA_023229045.1 Fidelibacterota bacterium | reverse complement strand
CAACGAGCGGCAGAAATTGATACAACCAATGCAGACCTTCAGCGTAAAGCCCACCCATGAAATCCCGGTTTTACTTTTTGTAAGCCTGTTACTTTCCGCCTTTAACTGGAATTGTAGTCTTATTTCACTTCATCGGGAAACAAGCGATCATTGGAGCGTATCCACGGCTAAAGAGCGTAGCCGGCAACTTGAAAAATTGAATATTTTATCAGGTTCTGGTCAAATAGGTTTTGATATTGCCCCTGGCAAAGGAACCGTTTTCTTCGATTTTGAATACCGAACCGCCGATACCCTGAACATTAAGGTTCAAGATCCACTCGGACGCCAACTGGCCAACCTTGAGTTATGTGGAGACACCTATCATTTATGGTTGAGCCGCCAGGGCGAGTATTTTAGCGGAATCGAGATAGAAACCGACCAAACTCCGATTCCCATCGGTACGATTAGTCCGTCAGTTATCCGGCAGGTTCTACTGGCCGGACCACTTCAGGGCGGAGAATTCGGAAAAGATATTTCTGCTGGACAATCACTTGACAATTCAGCTGTTGTTCGCTATAAATTTAAAGCCGGTCAAGATGAACCGATTGAACTCGAATGGCAATATAAAGACCGGCAATTGATGGTAATCTATAAACAATACGTTGACGTTGCCGATTTAAGGATTCCCTCTCAAATAATAATCAGTGACAAGTCGGAGAATCTTTCGATAATAATTCATTTCTCCCATTTCAACTCCGGGATGCTTAAATTTCAGATGTAATGTAAGGATATTATTGAGGTGAGCGTGAATTCGGAGAACGATAGAAAACTTGTATCGGTAGTAATTCCGGTTTTCAATGAAGCGCAATCACTGCGTGAATTAAATGAGCAGATCCAGGCGGCTTTTCGTCCGACGAATTATGACCTGGAAATAATCATCGTTGATGACGGCAGTCGCGATGGTTCCGCCACCGTCGCCAGGGAAATTGCTAACGCCTATCCGAATGTAAACGTCACCGGTTTCCAGCGCAATCGCGGTAAAGCCGCCGCTCTTAACGAAGGTTTTCGCCTGGCCCAAGGCGATTTTGTGGCGACTATCGATGCCGATTTACAGGATGATCCGGAGGCAATTCCGGCAATGCTGAATTACTTACAGGAAGCGGGTTACGACCTGGTTTCGGGCTGGAAACAAAAACGTCAGGATAAATTTATCAAAAAGAGAACTTCAAGGTTTTTCAATTTTATCACATGTTTAATGACCGGCCTGAGACTACATGATATCAATAATGGTTTAAAAGTCTACCGCGCCGAGGTCGTCAAATCTATTTACCTGTACGGCGAATTGCATCGGTTCATCCCGGTGTTGGCCAGGGTTGAAGGCTTTACCAGTGGTGAGTTCAAAGTCAGACATTTTCCACGTAAATACGGCAAGACCAAGTATGGTCCCAGTCGCTTTTACAAAGGTTTACTTGATTTGCTGACCGTGCTCTTTATTACCCGTTTTATGAAGCGACCAATGCACTTTTTTGGTTTGTGGGGCATTGTGATTGTGCTGATCGGCTTGTTATCCGAATTGTGGGTGTTAATTCTGAAATTCGCGTTTCACGAACCTTTCCAGGACCATGTTGCCCTGATGATTTTCGGAGTGCTTTTGATCGTCTTTGGGATGCAGTTCTTTTCACTGGGTCTGATCAGCGAGATGATTACTTTCCAGAACAGGAAAGATAAATAATGTCCGAATATAGATTTTCCGTCATAATTCCGTCATATAACCGAGCGGATGAAGTCGTTGATTTGATCCAATCGCTTCAAACCCAAACGTTCGGGCATGCTCGCTTCGAGGTATTAATTGTTGACGATGGCTCGACCGATGACACCGAAGGAAAGGTCGGGGAGTTATCCGCGCAGGTTGATTTCCGTCTGTGTTTTTTTCGGCGTGATCACGAAGGTCCCGGACCGGCGCGCAATTATGGCATGTCGCAGGCGCAAGGTGAATATTTCCTTTTTATCGACTCGGACTGCCTGGCTGACGCCGAATGGCTGAAGGAAATCAACAGCGCTATCACGAATGAAGACCCGGACGCCTTTGGCGGGCCGGATTCGGTGCTGGCAAATTTTTCACCGTTTCAGAAAGCGATCGACTACAGTATGACCTCTTTTCTGACAACCGGAGGAATGCGCGGGCATTCGAAGAAGCGTTTGGCAAAATTTTACCCGCGCAGTTTCAATATGGGCATCCGGCGCGAAATTTATAACAAATTAGGCGGTATGAGCAATTTGAGGCACGGCCAGGATATTGAATTCAGTCGGCGAATCGTCTCCAGCGGCGCAAAAGTCATATACATTCCAAACGCAATCGTGTATCATAAAAGACGCGCTAGCCTACGCAAATTCTTCCGTCAGATGTTTAACTGGGGAGTTGCCCGGATCAACCTGACTAAACTTGATCGCGGCAATCTGGAACCCTTACACTTTGTTCCCTCTCTGGCTGTTTGGGGGTACCTTTTCTTAATAATCCTATCACCGATTCACCATATTATTTTCTACACCTGGTTATTTGTGACCGCTATAATGCTGGGAGTATTACTGATAATTTTCGGAAGCGCTCTGGGGCGCTATCACGATGTCAAAGCGGCTCTCCTGGCCCCAATCGTCTCTATGACCCAGGTGTTAGCCTATGGCCTTGGATTTTCCATAAATTATATCAGCCGGATGATTTTGGGCAGAGGCGAATTTATCGGATTTGTAAAAAAGTATTATCATTAAAACCGCGGATGGGAAAGAAGAATAAAAATAAAAAAACTGTAGCGCCGCCTAAGTCTTCAGCGAACTTTTGGGTTGGTAATGTTGTGATGCTGTTAATCGCGATTACTTTGGTTTATTTGATGTATCAAAGTGTTGACGGATATTATGGATTATGGAATAATCTGATCAAGAAAAACCTGGAGATAATCAAGCAGTACCCCGATCTGTCGTTAGAAAAAAAGTGGGAAATCAAGTGCGGCTTTGATTATGTTTATTTGAATTATATAAAACAACATACTCCTGAAAACGCCTGTATTCTAATGCCGCCCGACTCGGCTATTTATCCCAAAGGTGAGAAGTCGCCCTTTCAAAATGCCGCTTATAGTATTAAGAATAAAGCCTGGTCAACCTATTTCCTATACCCGCGGAGACTGGTATATGAGGCTGAAAAGGAAAAAAATCCATTTTATGATAAAGTTGATTATGTGGCAATCGTAAACTTCTGGGGATACGATAAACTGGAATACGAAGTAGCCCAGAAAATTAAATTAAATATCTTGCCAGTTAGTCAAAATCAGAGGATGCCGTGATCGTTATTGC
>JALOAB010000276.1 GCA_023229045.1 Fidelibacterota bacterium | reverse complement strand
TGATCCTGCAGGGCGGATTGGCGACTTCGCCTTCCCGCGCCAGGATGTTACTGCCGATGCTGTACCTGCCTAAATTATCGCAAAAGCTAGTGTATCTTTGGCGGCAGATGTTTCCACCGCGCGAGGTGGTGCGCGATTTTTACGTTTCTAAGGATTTGAAACCGACCTGGCGTAATTACCTGAGTCTGCGACGTAAGGCGGTAGCCGAACTTTTCAACGATTAAACTATCGAGGTCATTATGATTTATAAACGTGTGGAACCGGTTGAGTGGCGCCGGTTTGAAAACGAAAGTCTGTTGTTGAACCTTCAGACCGGGAAATATTTCCGCATCAACGAAGTGGGTAGCCTGATCTGGGAAAACCTGGATGGCAAGAATAGCGCCGAGGATATTATTCAAACCATAGTCCGGCATTTCGATATCAATGAGGAAACCGCCCGCCAGGATTACCTGAAATTTATCGAACAACTCTTAAATGACGACCTTATCATAGCAGTTTGACCAAACCGGCTTTGAAGCAATACCAAAAAGATTATCGGATCCTGGATTTTTCGATATTCACTACGACTAATAATCGTGAGATAATTGAAATATTGGATGAAAATTTCCTGTATCCCGAGAAAGAGCCCGAAACGCCTGTCCGCGGACGGTTCCGACTTGAGGTTAAGGTCGTCAATAACCTTGAACATGTCCGGAGTTTGGATGATAAATTTCACTACGCTTATGACCCGGCGCAGGATGCTTTACTGCTGACTTATTTGGATCGGGCAATTCAGGTGGAAATCTCCTATACTAACCGTAAAATTACCGCCCAGATCGAGAAAATTGCCTTTCATTACCGGGCGGCATTGGGCAACTGGATATTGACCATCCCGTTTGCCGAATTAGTCAAAGAGTATCACTACTATTTCATGCATTCCGCGGCGCTGGTGAAGCAGGGAAAAGCCCTTCTTCTGGCTGGGAAATCCGGTAAGGGCAAAACTACCCTGGCGCTGTCGTTGCTGAAAATAGGCTGGCATTATATTTCCGATGACGAGGTCTATCTTTATGAAAATAATGGTTTTCAGGTGCAGGGCGGCTCGGTCAAAGCCAAACTGACTTGCCGGACCTGGGAAATGTTTACCGATATTCTGGGAGAGCCGGACAAATTCCGCGGCAAACGATTAATTGCCCTGGATTCTATTTTTCCGGGAAAAATAATGCAACAGACCGGAATCGCCGCTCTCTGCGTAATTTCGCCTGCCCAGTCGATTAGCCTGGAACGTTTGAAGCCGATCGAAGCTGTCAAGGAATTGTTCTCTCTGGCTTTCCTGAATGCGCATCCGGAATACACCCGTGAGAACTTCGGATTCCTCACCGATTTCTGTTATAACATACCCTGTTACCGGTTGAATTTTACGACCGATTTCGCAGAAATGGATCGTCGATTGACGGAAATAATCCTGGCATGAAAAAAAACCTCAAAGACGATATCATCGTAATTCAGCCGGTCCGCATACCGTCCTGGCAGGATATTCGGGAAATATTTCACTATCGGGAACTGGGGTTTTTCCTGGTCTGGCGGGATTTGAAATTGCGTTATAGACAGACTGTTTTGGGCGTCAGTTGGGCGATTTTACAGCCATTTCTGCAGATGGTAGTTTTGGCGATTTTCTTCGGTCGCCTGATAAAGGTGCCCTCGGACGGCGTGCCTTATCCGGTTTTCGTGTATGCCGGGCTTTTGCCCTGGACATTTTTCGCCAACGCGGTCAATGCCTGTAATTACGCCGTGATCAATAATGCCGGTCTGATCCGGAAAATTTATTTTCCACGTTTGCTAATCCCTTTAAGCGCGGTCGGTACCGGATTGGTCGATTTTCTGTTGGCTTTTTTGATGCTCATCGTGATTATGCTTTTCTATCATATGCCAGTAACCTTAGGAATGTTATGGCTGATACCGCTTACAATTTTGCTATCACTGACTGGGTTAGGAATAGGCGCGTTACTTTCGGCTCTGGCGGTCGCTTATCGCGATGTGCGGCATATCGTACCGTTTCTGGTGCAGTTATGGTTTTTCGTTACTCCGGTCATTTATCCGGCAACGATTATTTCAGACCGTTTTAAGCCTTTACTGAATCTGAATCCAATGGCAGGAATTGTAAGTGGATTCAGGGCAGTGGTTCTTAATCAAACTATCGATTTCGCTGGATTGTACCAGGCTGGAGCGATGGGCTTACTGTTTTGTCTGGCTGGCGTATTATACTTTAGTCGCAAGGCGCGCGACTTCGCGGATGTGGTTTAGACGATGGATAGGTAATGCCGGATTTAAACGCTATCGAAACTAATAAATTGGGGAAAAAATACCGGCTCGATAAAGTCGGGCGTCCCGATAACCTGCGCGAAGTGATCGCCTCATTTTTCAAATTGCCAATCGGAGCGACAAAAAGCGTCATCCGCAAGAATCCAATCCAAGGCAGGGAGTTATGGGCGATCCGCGATGTGGATTTGCAGGTCAGGGCTGGCGAGGTTCTCGGCATAATCGGCAAAAATGGCGCTGGTAAAAGTACCCTGCTCAAGGTACTCAGCCGCGTAACCGAGGCTAGCCAAGGTTCAGCCATCGTTAGAGGGAGGATCGCCTCTTTGCTGGAAATTGGGATTGGATTCCATCCTGACCTGACCGGTCGTGAAAATGTCTTTCTGAATGCGGCTTTGCTGGGCATGAAGAAAGCTGAAGTGAAGAGCCGCTTCGATGAAATTGTGGAATTTGCCGGCGTAGGCAATTTCATCGACACGCAGGTTAAAAAATACTCCAGCGGCATGTTCGTGAGACTGGCATTTTCAATTGCGGCGCACCTCGATTCTGAAATAGTTTTTATCGATGAAGTCCTGGCAGTCGGCGATACTGATTTTCAACGCAAGTGCCTGAACAAGATTCAATCGCTGGCTGAATATGGCCGAACGATCCTGTTCGTTAGTCACAATCTCTCCGCAGTTGAACGGTTATGCGGGCGCTGTCTGGTATTCGATCACGGGCGAATAGGTTACGATGGCAAAACCTCAGAGGCCTTGGAATATTATCGAACTGACGTTTTAGAAAAAGTTGCCGGTTAGGAGTGACTATAGCAATTAGTTAAAAAGCACTGCCGCATTGTTACATGCAATATAAACACTATCCAAGATAATTAGTCTGACATTCACGATTTTGACACTTTTTAGAATGACCAGTCGAGGGAATTTTTTATGTTGGAGTTAATGCCAGTTTTCGATAAAATTACGGCGTTTGTATGACAGGGAGATATGTAAGAAAGATTTATAGAAACGGATAAACTGATTTCCCCCTTTTTACTTTAA
>JALOAB010000275.1 GCA_023229045.1 Fidelibacterota bacterium | reverse complement strand
TTGATCTACCGGAAGCCAGCCGGGTTCAGATTCAAATATATGATCTTACCGGGCGCGAGGTTGCGGTGGTTGCCAGCGGGCAATATTCAGCCGGTTCGCATACGGTTACTTTCAATGGGAGTGGTTTGCCCAGCGGAATCTATATAATCCGGGCACAGATGCTGTCGGAAGATCCGAAGAGAGAGATGCATCGTTTTACCGGTAAGATGATGTTGATGAAATAATTTTGCAGGAGATAAAATGAAGAAGATTATCGTATTTATGTTTGTATTGTTCGCTATTGCGCTATCCCAAACGACAAATAAAATAGTGCAATTTGGAGAATACGAGAGTATTGAAGGTTTAACCTCATCAAACAACTACGTGAGTATAATAGTTCGAAAAACTGAGCCACCTTTTACAAAGAGTGCAATTCTCTTTAATAACGACGGTGATATGTTGTTAAGATTTGAAAATGCTGATGGACTCAGGTATATGTTAGCAGAGCCAATTGAATCTTATGGTTATTTCGTTACAGTTAATAGAGGTGGTGAATATGAATCGGATCTTATACAAGCTTTTGATATATCAACTGGGCAGAAAATATGGACAACTAATCTGACTGCTTGCTCATACGAGTTGTCACCCAATAAGACTTACATGATAACATCAGGAAATCCAACCTCCGATAAAAGTGGAATATTTGAAATTATTAATCTTAAAAATGGAAATAAAGTAGATTTTGATAAGAAATTTGATCAATACCGAGCGGCATGGCTAGATGATAATAGAATTATCTTCATTTTTCAGGAATGGGAAAAGAATATAATAAAAAACGGTACAAAAGACTCTTCTTTTTATTATAAAACGGAGATGATGAATATTAGAAATGAATCTTTTACAAATAAGAACTTATTAGAGAAAGGATTGATGACTCAGAGTGATCATGACAAACGTAAAAAAGACTTAGAAATGAGAAAAGCCGAGATTGAAAAGAAAATTACAGAATTAAGAAGGGCTAATGAGGGGAGAGTACACGGTGTACGATCCATTCAAAATCCTAAAACAATAAGAATAGCTATTTATGATATGACTTTAAAGAGTATCATTAAGGAAAAATATCTTTATAAAGACGATGGGAGTAAAATAAGTATTGGTGTGACTCCTAGTACTTCAAACACAATAAATGTCGATAAAGAAAAAAATATATATATTTATTGTCATGAATACGTCGAGCATAATATTATTTATTATATGGTGAAATTTTCAAAAGATTTAGATTTTATTTGGACAACTAAAAAACCAATTGGAAATATAAAAGTATATTATATCGATAGTGATATATATTTTAAATCATCTTTAAGAGATGATATTAATATTATTGATATTAACACAGGAAATCTTGTTCCATATAATAAAGTTGAGGCGGAAGTAAATCTCAATTCTGAAATAAGGGTATCGAAAATAAAAATAATAAATAACTTAATTATCGATTCTAGTGGGAAGAAATTAACATTCATTAAGGGAGAGGGAGATAAATGAATTCCGCTAAAAAACCTTTTATATTTAATCTTTTAATGGTTATAATATTATTTATGACTTCTTACTCAGAAGATATCTTTTATTTTCCGGTAGATGGTAAATCTGTTGCAGATATTAGCTCGTCTTTTGGACCAAGGAATAAGGATGAATACCTCCGCGATTATCCTGATCCAAATTATGATTATGATTTCCATTGTGCTCTGGATATTGCTGCTCTTCAAGGAACGGACGTTCTTGCAGTTCTTGGCGGTGAAGTCACTGAAGGAAATACAAATAGTGACTACCTTATTATTAAACATTATAAAGAATCGGGATCTTATTTTTGGGTAATGTATCAACATATAGATCCAATAGTATCTCAAGGGAAGACTGTAGTTGCTGGTGAAAAAATTGGAGATATTGATGAAAAAGACCACCTTGATATCAGGTATTATCCTTATGGGGAACCTGAACCACTAGATATAAATACCTATCACCCTTATGAAATTTTACTTGGGATGGATTTATCAGAAACACCTATCATCATTGATATTAATGAAAGTACGATTAGCGACCATTATGGTTTATGGATTTATTCTGATGATGGTACACTTCATAATAATCCCGCTGGCGCAAAATATTTTACTTTCGGAGTGAGAGTTCCTAGAGTAGAATGTGATCTTCAATGTGTAGAAATATATCTTAGTGCTACTGATAATGAAGCTAATACCTATGACCACAAATAACTTCTTAATACTTCTTATCCACAGGCGAATTGGGCAAATTTTATTGATTACTGCCCATATATAGATGAATATGATATTGATGGTGATGGTGATGATGAGGAATTGGTAAGATATAATTGTGGGGATCGTACAGATGATGATGATGATCATGGGCATAATAGTACTTCTGTAGGTATATATCCAAAGGCTTTAAGTACTTCGGATACTTATCATACTGTTTATTTTCGATGGTATATAAATGAATCGTTATGGAATAGTCTAGGTTATGATAGAGTAAAACTACAAGTATATGCGTATGATTGGAAGGGAAATACAAATGATTTTGATAATTTACAATTTCAGCTTTGTAATAATTGCCATCCTCCAGCAAATGCCCCGGGACCTCCAACTTTAATAAGTGCAAATTATTTTCAAAATTCAAGGAGCATAAAACTTGAATATGAACGAGATTGGAGTAGTCCATTTGATCCGGATTATTTTAAAATCTATCGTTGTTTATCCAGTGAAACAATGTCAGATAATGATGTGATTGGAATATGTTCACATCCTACTGAATATTATGATGATAGCGCTGAATTGCAACCGGGTGTATCATATAAGTATGCCGTTGCGGGAGTTAATTATGCCGGAGAAGGATATAATTCAAATATGTTAAGTGAAATCTACGGTGAATTGCTACCGACGACCATATCATCAAATACTCAGTTAGATGGTGTATACTACTCAGACGGAACTATCATATCGAATGGCTATACTGTTACTATAGCTCCAGGTACAATAATCAAAGTCAACGTAGGAAAATCTATTGTAATCAACGGTACCGTAAACGCACAAGGCACTTCACCCAATCCAATAAAATTTCAATCTGATGCTGGTTTTTTTCCGCTTGACATTCGAAATGGCAGTCAGTTTTCCTACTGTTTATTTGATGGATTTGGATATCTATACATCAGGAATCAACCTTCAACATTTTCACATTGTGTATTTACTGGTGGGCCGACTATCAAGACTGAGAGTAATGGTACATTTGATCTAAGTAATTGTATTGTAGAAAATGGTTTTTGCGGCATGGGTATTACCACTGGGACTGCGG
>JALOAB010000274.1 GCA_023229045.1 Fidelibacterota bacterium | reverse complement strand
GATTCTGTTTGCCGATAAAATTCGGCAATTCATTGGATAACAGCCAACCTTGAATATACTTAAAGTTCTTCACCGCCTTTACTACAGTGGTAATATAAAACTTAATCGCCTCGCTGAAACGCCGGTCCTTGATCAGATCGGTGTTCTTCAACCATGGCAGGTTCCAGTCTTCACCGGACATGTGACCAACTATAAAAGTCGGAAATGTATAGAGTTCATTTTCTTCGCAAATATTTAAAAAATACTTCAGGCGTTCCAGCATGACCGGATTGACTCTGCGCGCATTTTCCAGAAAAGCCGGCATAAATAAAAAAGGCCGGCAACAATTCATCCCCAGCCCTCTCATCCGTTTAATATCGCCGCTCAATTCTTCCGGCCGCCATTCGGTCCACATGTTAATCGCAGATGATGAGGGCCAGTAATTTGCTCCGACTAAAAAGATGTCATTTCCGGAACAGTCTTTGAAAATAAAGTTATCTCTCAATTGACATTCTCTCTGAATAAATTATTCTTCCACTCCGGTACTCTCCCTTTTTACCAGAGTAGTGGCAATAATCCGGGTTTGCGGGGGTTCCAGGGGATTCTCTATCACTTCATTCAGCAGGTTAAAAGCCTCTTTGCCTAACACCAACTTAGGCACTTTCACGGTGGTAAGCCTTGGTGCACTGTAAGCCGCATTGGGAATGTCATCAAATCCGACGACCGCAATGTCATCCGGTATCTTAATTTGCCTTTTATGCAACTCTTTGATTACACCCATTGCCGTCGTATCGTTACAGCAGAAAACCGCATCCGGTTTCTGATCATTCTTCAATAGACTACTGATTCCTTTCTCGCCAATCGCCGGTGAAGTTTCAGTATCTTCGACAAAGGTGTACCGAGCAATCTGATCTGCATCCATTATCTGATAGTGTTCGATACACTCTTTAAAGCCACGATAGCGCTCTTTAATCGAAGAATGGAAAAACGTGCCCCCGACAAAACCGATCCTCCTTCGCCCGGATTCGATTAAGTGTTGGACAGCCGAATTAGCGCCGTTATAATTATCGATCTGAACACTGTTATACTTTTTACCCGGGATGTTATAGTCGACTAATACGAACGGAATTCGTTCGTTTTCTAAATATAAAGCCAGTTCATGCGGCACTCTTCCGGCTAACGCGACTCCATCAACATCATTGTACTTCAAAAAACGTGGCAGATCGGTTTTGGGATCGAACTCTTCCTTAACGGTGGTCAACAGAATATAGCTGTCACTTCTCCGGGCGGCGTATTCCATTCCCAGGAATACCTGACTGTAAAACATTTCAACTTCGTAGAAATGGCTTTCCCAGATTATGAATCCAATGTTACCATTAGTACGAGTGGCTAATTTCCGCGCCGATCGTGAAGGTTTATAGTTTAATTCCTGAATTGCATTGATAATTTTCTGGCGGGTTTCCGGCTTGACATAACCTTTATTATTCAGGACCAACGAAACCGTCGAGATTGAGACCCCGGCTTTTTTAGCAATATCTCTTATTGTGCCCATATTCTCTCATATTAATTATCGAAACGTTTTAATATAAAACCTTAGACTTTAAAAGTCAACTTAAATTTTTACTATTAATTTCAGACTTAATGAGAATGTGAAATCAGATTAATATTCCTGGAGATAAATGTTTAATGACGGTCTAAAAAAATAGTCTTATAGATTTATTCCGTATAAGTTGAAGTCTTAAAACCTAAATTTTTTTTAATTGTCGCCTGACTCAATCGATGTAGTGAATATTTTTCTGAATATCGATTGATTGCCTTAGCTATCTCCATGCGGAAGACAACCTATGTATTGCCAAGCTGCGAATGTGGACTGGTTGTATATCAGCGCGGAATTGAAGTCGTGTATTTTTCCGATCAGGTAAAAAACATGAACTCATACAGATTTCGCCTTCATTTGCAAATAAATCGATTGAGGTGCGGTCTATAAGAATTCTTAATTTGACAAAGCCATTAAGTGATCTAAACCGCGCTGTCTTACCAAGACAATCGATTTGATTTATTGTACAAGTAATATCCAGGTCATACAGACGAATACTATAAACAGCATCCCGGTTCATCTCAACCTCGGCAGTAATGTCAAAAAGATCGTGGCGCGGTTGCACATAAAGGTCTTGTTTGGGAATCAGTATTTTATTTAAAACATGATAGTTATCCAAATACAATCCTTCTATCTCTGTAACTGGCATTCTGTACAGTCGAATGCCTGCAGGTGTCGCGCGAAGAGTCAATTCACAAGGGATGGACATCTGCTGATTGAATGGCATACCTGGGTATTGCCCATTATTCATCCAGGCGATTTGGATAATCCGATTCCCCGTATTGTTCCATGTCTGAGCCGCATAGAAATTATTGCCAAAATTACCCTGGAGAGGTCCGGTTTCAGCAACAAACGTCTTCCCGTTAAAAGATCCTATCCAATAGTTAAAAGCGGCATCGTTCAGGATCCATTTTCTTCTTTTGGGATCACCATCGACGGGAAGCTCGAACAAATCCGGACATTCAAAAAAACCGTTTCCAGCAAAATCACCGGTATGTTCCCAATGTTTGAGATCTTCGGAGTTAAAGAACCGTACGCGGCCTTTCTGAACCCAGAGGGCCATAATCCATTTTTGAGTCGGAGCGTGCCAGAATATTTTAGGGTCTCTTTCACCATCGTCCAGTCCCTGATTAGAGACAACATGTCTGCCATTGTCATAGAGTTGCCACGTTCGGCCATCGTCATTGCTAAATGCAATCGCCTGACCAAACGGTTTTTTCGCGTGAGTGAATGCCGCCACGAGTGGTCCTTGGGGTCCTCGCCCAAAGCCCGATCGGTTCTCCGAATCAACTACCGCGGAGCCAGAAAAGATCATTCCATCATCATATGGTCGAATGGCATCGGGCAATTGTCGCCAGTGGATCAAGTCCGGACTGACAGCATGTCCCCAGGTTATGTTACCCCATTGTCCGCCTTGCGGATTATGTTGAAAAAACAAATGGTACTCACCATTATGAAACACACAGCCGTTCGGGTCATTCAACCAGTTTTCTCTGGCGCTGAAGTGAAACTGGGGGCGATATCTTTCGTTATATATAGTCATCAGGATTATTTATCGTTAAATAGTTTGCTGGATACTTTTTAGGGAATTGTAAGTTTGTCATCTGTTTATAGTCATTCCTTTTACTGTTGAGATAATCCAATTTTATGAAAATGCAATTTCCTAATCCGAAATCGTAATAACGAACAACTTTGATTTGATTCCAAGAATATTTTTATTCTGGTAAAAAGCAACCTGTTTTAGTTTCATAAAATCCACCGATTAATTTCTTTTAA
>JALOAB010000273.1 GCA_023229045.1 Fidelibacterota bacterium | reverse complement strand
AAATACTCAATCGGGAGCAATCAACCATTATCACGGTGATGACACCATTGAACCCGTTAAACGCCGGACTCAGCATATTAATCAAGCTCAGCCGGCCAATCTCGGCTTTGGTTATCGACGACTTTCGATCATCGATCTGACGTCTGCGGGTCATCAGCCGATGAGCAGTGCAGATGGTTCGCTGTGGATTGTCTATAATGGTGAGATATTTAACTATCTCGAGTTACGAGAGGAATTGACCAAACTTGGTTACTCATTTCGGTCGAATAGTGATACCGAGGTCATCCTGGCGGCGTATGAAGAATGGGGAACAGAATGTCTCAACCAATTTAACGGCATGTGGTCATTTGCGCTCTGGGACAATCGTAAGAAACGTTTGTTTTGTGCTCGGGATCGTTTTGGCATTAAACCGTTCGCTTATTATTTTGATGATAAAAGATTTATCTTTGGCTCAGAGATCAAGCAGATTTTAATAAATCCAGTTGATCGAACTTTAAATATGCCGATGATCTATCGCGGTATGAAACTGAACTCGTTCTTGTGCTACGGGGACGAAACGTATTTTGAAAATATTAAGGTTTTACCTCACGGGCATTTTATCATTATAGAAAATGGACAAATGCAGCGGCGGAAATATTATGACCTCGATCCGGCTACTTTTGAGACTTCGAGAATATCATTTGCGGAAGCCTCTGAACAGTACCGGGAATTATTTATCGATGCGGTGCGATTGAGAATGCGCAGTGACGTGGAAGTCGGCAGTTGTCTCAGTGGCGGCTTGGATTCCTCGGCTGTGGTTTGTACCGCGGTAAAGAATACGACCCAGAGGTTCAAGACGTTCACCGCCTATTACACCGATGAAGAGCGGTATGACGAAAGATATTGGGCGGAAATCGTCGGCAAACACGCTAATTGTGAAATGTATTATGTTTCGCCGGATCCCGCTGAAATCCTGGCGGATTTTGATCGTATGACCTGGTTTAATGATTATCCCATAGTCGGCAGTAGTTTTATTTCTCAGCATTATCTAATGCGCCTGGCACGTCAAACAGGCGTGCCGGTTTTACTGGATGGTCAGGGCAGTGACGAAATTTTAGCCGGGTATAACCATGCCTTTTATCGCTATTATGCTGACTTATTGAGCAAACTACGCTGGCTGAAATTTGCTAAAGAGTTCCCGGCATATTTAAAACATAACCAAAAAGGCACGATTGGCGCCAAATTCGCCAAAACATTATTAGCCTGGATATTTAAAGAATCAACTTTATATGACCAGGAAGCAAAACGTTTATTCGAAAGTCCATTCACCGAAAAAATAGAAGATAGTCAACTCTTCCGGCAAATTGTTGATTTGCCGGTTTCACGTTTATCAAATTTTTTGTATAATCTTTTGATGACGACTTCGATTCAAACTCTGTTGCACTTTGAGGATCGTAATTCGATGGCTCATTCGATTGAAACGCGCGTTCCGTTTCTGGATTATCGTCTGGTCGAATTTGTGTTTCGCCTGCCTTCGGAATATAAAGTTTCAGGTTATTCAGGTAAGTTAATCCATCGTCACGCATTGCGTGAAATAGTACCAGCAGAGATATTAAACCGAAAAGATAAAGTGAATTTTACTGCACCGGGAGAAAAATACTGGCTTCGCCGCGACTGGCAGAGTGGATTAAGGGAGGTTTTTCAATCTGCGCCCCTAAATCATCGTCCAATTTATAACCAGAAAAAGCTCACAAGTATTTATAATCGCTTTCTAGCAGGAGATGAAAAACTCTCAACTCTAATATGGCGTATTTATGCATTAGAAAAATGGTTAAGGATGAATGACTAATGTAATGCGAATTAATCCGTGGAGATAGGCTTATGGGTAAGAAAGTAATAAATAAAAAAGGAACTGAGAGTAATTTAAAAGTTACGAAATCCTTTTTGTCAGATTTGAATATGCGCACCGCCTATTTATATATTGTTGCATTATTGATTCTAATCCTGGTTATTTTCTATAAACCCTATGTTATCGATCGTCTCGAACCAGCCGGCGGCGATATGATGGCCAGCGTGGCACAAAACAAATACACTAATGATTACCGGGAAAGAACCGGCGAGTCGATACTCTGGAATCCTGCGATTTTTTGTGGCGTTCCGATCTATTATGCCAACTGGTCTAATGCGTTTAACATCGATCGTTTAATTAGTATTATAAATCCATTGATCGATTGGAAACTGAGCTGGTTTATTGTCGCGTTGATCGGTCTATTGTTAGTTTTTCACCAACTGAAATTCCCCTGGTATTATGCATTGATCGGAGTGATCGCCTTTCTCTTTTACCCGCATTACCAGGCGCTGATCACCGTCGGTCATTTTGCCAAAGTCCGGGCGGTGTGCGCCCTGCCGCTGGTGGTATTCGGCTTTTTGTATTTAATCAAGAAACGCAATCTGCTCGCCTTTTTGTGGTTTACGATTTTTTTCTCGTTGCAATTGCGCACCCAACATTACCAGATCATTTTCTATACGCTTTTACTTCTTTTGGCGATTGGCATCTGGCAGATTGTTGAATGGGTTAAAGCGGCAGAACAAAAGAATATTGGCACAGCGCTCGGTATGTTTGTGATTTCGATAGGATTGGCGGTTCTTATGTCCGCCAAACCGCTGTTCGTGGCTAATGAATATACGCCTTATTCGACGCGCGGCGGCAATGCGATAGCTCTGAAAGACGATCCATCTCCAACAGAAGTCAAAAGTAGCGGAGTCACTTTCGAATATGCTACCCGCTGGTCGCTGAGCCTAAAAGAATTGGCGACTCTGATCGTGCCCCGTTTCTATGGTGGCACTTCTCAGGAACCGTATACCGGCAAAGCCTATCAACAACTGCGTGGTCGGTATATTCCCGGCTACTGGGGCGATATGCCGTTTACGCAATCTTCGGAATATATGGGCATTCTGACGGTAATTCTGGCTTTAGTTGGATTATGGATTTTCCGGCACAATGGTTTTATAATCAGCCTGTTCGTTTTGTTGATTTTTTCATTGCTTTTGGCACTTGGCAGTAATTTTCCGATTTTATATAAAAGCCTGTTTTTGTATTTACCGTACTTCAGCAAATTTCGAGTGCCCTCGATGATTTTAATCCTGATCAACTTCATTCTGATCATTTTATCCGTGTATGGATTAAAAGGACTGGCGGAAAAATTTGACAACAAGAACTATAAAACAGCATTGGGCGTCAGTGGATTTTTTATTCTGTTTGGATTGATTTTTATCCTGATGCCGGGCGCCTTGTCATACACTTCTGCTCAGGACGCTCAGTATATGAACAATCCGCAGGTCCTGGAGATGTTGCGTACTGCGCGCCGGGAATTCATGCAGGCGGAC
>JALOAB010000272.1 GCA_023229045.1 Fidelibacterota bacterium | reverse complement strand
GGCGCTGGCTTAACGATCCTGACTGGTGAGACCGGAGCCGGGAAGTCAATTATTATCGATGCCCTGAATCTGGCGCTGGGTGAAAAAGCCAGTCCAAACGTCATCCGGGCGAAAGCTGAAACCGCGACGGTGGAATGCACCTTCGCTCTCGATAACCTAAGCCCCTCCGCCCAGAAAATTTTACAGGATCATGACCTTATCCGCAATGACCATAAACTGACTCTAAAACGTGAAGTCAGCCTTACCGGGCGCAGTCACGCCTGGATCAACGGCCAAACCTGTCTTCTCAATGTGCTCAAGGAAGTCGGCAACCAGCTGGTCGATTTACATGGTCAGCATGATCACCAGTCGCTCTTGAATCCGGAGACGCATATCGACTTTCTGGACGCTTTTGGCGATTACTCGGAATTAAGGATAAAAACTGCTCAACAATTCAATGATCTCAAACTGCTTTACGACCGCCGTAACCTGCTCGAGGAACAATTACAACTAAATCGCGAGAAACGCGAACTATGGGAATTCCAATTAAACGAAATCCAAAAAGTCGCTCCTCAAGAAAACGAATATGACGATCTGATCCAGGAAAAGACCATTCTCGAGAATACAGCCAAAATCCAGCAACTCAGTTCCGATCTGGCTTTTCAAATGTTAGAATCCGGCGACTCAATCTATAACCAACTTCAGAATGTCCTGAAGCAACTCGCCAATCTGCAGAACATTACCGGTTCATTTACGGATCAGTTAACCCGATTGGAGGAGAGCCAGTACTTATTTCAGGAAATTGCGCGGCAGATAGCCCGATTTGGTGAGGATCTGCAATTCAATCCGACCCGCCTGGAAATCGTCAATCAGCGCCTCTTCAGTCTGCAACAGTTGATGAAAAAGTACGGTCTGACGCTTACCGATGTTATCGCTCGCCGGCAAAAACTGGAAAGCAGTCTGAATGAGAGCGATGATCTCGCCGCGCAAATTGTAAAAAATGACGCCCTCATTAAGCAACAACTGGAAAAGTTCAATCAGAGCGCGCGACGACTGTCCGAAAAACGCCTTCAGTCCGCGCAACTGTTCAAATCCGCAATTGAAAAGGTGCTGGAACGTCTTGGAATCGTCGGCGCTGATTTTGCCGTACGACTGGAACTGATGCCCGATCCAAACGGGTGGATCGTTATTGATGGACAGAAATATAAAGCCGAACCAAGCGGCATCGATCGGGTGTCTTTCGAAATCAGCACCAACCGCGGCGAACCGCGCCGACCGTTGGCAGAGATTGTCTCCGGCGGTGAAGTCTCCCGTATTATGCTGGCTATCAAGGGGATTCTAGCCGGGCGCGATCAGATTGCAGTATTGATTTTCGATGAGATTGACACCGGCATTTCGGGAAAAATTGCCCGGAAAGTTGGTGAGGAACTACACGAACTGGCTAAGGTTCATCAGGTCGTTTGCATAACTCATTTGCCGCAGATCGCCGGACTGGCCGATGAACATTTCAGCGTTGAGAAAATCACTACAAGCGGGCGTAGTCAGACCCAGATCCGCAAATTGCAACACGAACAAAGAGTAGCCGAAATCGCCAAGCTGATCGGCGGTCGTTCAATCACTGAAACCACTTTGAAACAAGCCCGCGAATTGATGGAGTGAAGATGAATTTATCGGAATTAATATTGAACCGGCGCAGTGTCCGAAAATATCAGCCACAGGTCGTGCCACGCGAATTGATCGATCAATGCCTGGAAGCCGCGCGTTGGGCGCCTTCCGCCTGTAACGCCCAACCCTGGCATTTTATCGTTGTGGACGATGAAATAGTGAAAAATCGCCTGTGCGAGGGCGCCTTCAGTGGAATTTATTCTTCCAATAAATTTGTCAGGAACGCACCGGTGATTGTTATCGTTGTTACCGATCAAAAATCATATAAAGTGAAAGTCGGGGGATTGTTTCGCAATCTAAAATATGCGCTGATCGATATCGGGATTGCCGGCGAACATCTGGCTCTGCGGGCGACCGAGCTAGGGCTTGGCACTTGCTGGCTGGGTTGGTTCAACGAGCGCGGAGTCCGCAAGGCTTTGAATCTTTCTAAATCCGTGAAGATCGATATTATGTTCTGTCTCGGTTATCCGGCGGATAATTCAATTCGCCCGAAAAACCGCCGGCAGTTGGACGAAATCCGCGAGTATTTTAAACCTTAATAATTCCAAAATCCGTTACGAAAGTTCATTTTTTAATAAGAACTGTCGGCGAACCGGCGCCGCGGTGAATTTTTAACGTTCGGGCGTCGAATTTGAAGCAACAAAAATTGGTATCGCCGGGACCACCGGGGTAAATGCCGAGAAATCGGTCATCCCAGACCGCTTCCTTATCGCGCTTATTTTCGATTATCGTCAGAGTCCCGGTTAAAGTGACGGCTTTAAAAGTGGCGTTATCCGAGATATAAACCGAAGCCTTGGGATTGTTGCGGATATGTTTGACTTTATCGGTGTGAATATTGCCGGCGAAATAGGTGTCCAGCGAGTTCGCGTCGAGCGCCTTTTTTGCGATCAGTTGTGGGTATAAATTACCCATGACTCTGGCTTCGGGATAGCCGTATAGATTTATCGTAACCAGAGTTACCAGTGGTTGGTTTTTCAATAGGTCAAGGGTAATATTTTCCATTCCGGAGTACTCTACATCAGATACATCGGTATATTGTTCTTCCAGGATACTGAGGTTGTCTTTGGTAGTGGGTTGACGACATAGTTGAAAAGTCAGCAAAGCGAGGAACAACAGGAAGAGGACAATTTTCGTGATAGTAATCCTGCCAGTTTTATAGTTTTTCCCTTGCATTACGATACCTCCATTATTTAATCGATTTTTAATTCAAGATTTTAATATAACAGAAGTTATTTTTCAACCTGATTTTGGAGACCGAATTGAAAATTTATCCCATGCAATTCGTTAACTTAATGATGAAGAGACATTGACAGCCTGGAAAGGCTGTCCTACGATTGTGTAAATTAATAAACCGTAGGACAGGCATTCTTGCCTGTCGATAATTATTGAATCCAAACAGAATTGCTTTATTAAGACAGCCTGGAAAGGCTGTCCTACGATAGTGTAATTTAATAAACCGTAGGACAGGCATTCTTGCCTGTCAATAAGTATTGAGATCAATCAGAGTTGCTTTATTAAGACAGCCTGGAAAGGCTGTCCTACGATAGTGTGTAAATTGAATGTAAATCAGGCATTCTTGCCTGTCGATAATTATTGAATCCAATCAGAGTTGCTTTATTAAGACAGCCTGGAAAGGCTGTCCTACGATAGTGTAATTTAATCAACCGTAGGCCAGGCATTCTTGCCTGTCGATAAGTATTGAGATCAATCAGAGTTGCTTTATTAAGACAGCCTGG
>JALOAB010000271.1 GCA_023229045.1 Fidelibacterota bacterium | reverse complement strand
CGCCATGCCTTTAAACGTAAGACTCTGTCAATTCGCCACCCGCGTCAAGAGCTTAGTATGGCTGAGAATTTCCTTTATATGTTGAAAGGCGAACGCTACTCAAAACTAGAAGCCGATATGCTCGATCTGGCGCTGGTTACGCATGCCGAGCATGGCGGCGGTAACAACTCGACCTTTACCTTGCGGGTAACCAGCTCGGCCGGCACGGATACTTATTCCGCGATTGCGGCCGCCATCGGTTCGTTGAAAGGACCTTATCACGGCGGCGCCAACCTTAAAGTCCTGGAAATGATGAACGACATAAAAAAGAATCTGAAAAACTGGGACGACAAAGGCGCTGTGGCGGATTATCTGGTTAAGATTTTAAAAAAGGAAGTCGGTGATCAAACCGGCAAGATTTATGGCATCGGGCATGCAGTTTATACACTATCCGATCCCAGAGTAAAAATCCTGAAGACCAAAGCCGCCGAACTGGCCGCCGAGAAAAACCGCCTGGAGGAATTTCATCTCTATAATCTGGTCGAGGAGCTGGCGCCGCAGGTTTTTGCCGATTTCAAGGGGCGCGAGCGCTCAAAAATCGTCTGCGCTAATGTCGATTTCTATTCGGGATTTGTGTATTCCTGTATCGCTATTACGCCGGAATTATACACTCCAATTTTCGCAATTGGAAGACTGGCCGGTTGGTGTGCTCATCGTCTGGAAGAACTCAACCACCAGTCGCGCCGGATCATTCGCCCGGCTTATAAGAATGTCACGCCGGAACGTCAGTATGTCGATATCCTGGTAAGGGGCTAACCTTAAGGCGTCATTCATGGTCATTCATAGTCTCTGGCCGCTTTCAGCGGCGTCATTTGAGTCATTAATCTCGTATGTGTTCAGTTAATTTCTAAATCCGAGAAAAGCGATATCAACCTAAGTAATCGAAAGTAATCTGTTTTTGCAGTTATTTGAGCGGGTGAGGAGAATCCCCCGGAGGGGTCCCTATGGGAGAACTCCCGTGGCCAGCCTGGGAAATTGATAGAATTTATATTTCTCCGATGATAAAAACAGTAACGGGTATACCGTCACGGATATACGGGCTTTTTTCCAAATGTTTTCTCGACGAGAACAATCCTACATTACTTTTACTAAATAATCATCGAAATAAGTGTTGCGTTTTGCGTTACATTCGCGTAATATAGGCCTGGAGAAAATGACTATGAATGACGCAACTGTAAATGTCAGAGTATCAAAAGAAGTCAAGGCCAAAGCCGAATCGGTTTTAAAGGCATTGAATATCTCTATGTCGGGCGCAATCGATCTCTATTTGCGCGAAATCGCATTTCATCGCGGTTTGCCCTTTGCCGTCCGGATACCAAACGAAGTGACCTTAAAGGCTATGCACGAAGTCGAGGATGGCGCGGACTTGGAAAGTTATTCCGATCCCGACGAAATGTTTCAGGCACTGGGTATATCTCAATTCTCAAAGTAGCATTGAAAAGCCTCAAACCTACCAGTCAATTCAAAAAGGATTTGAAGCGTTTAGAACAGAGAGGATTCGATCTTTCGGCTCTGTACGATTTCCTGAAATTGTTATGTAATCAAAAAATAATCCCGCCTGCGTATAAAGCGCATTTCTTACACGGGAACATGGAAGGCTTTCGGGAATGTCACCTGAAACCGGACTGGTTACTGATCTGGAAGCAGGATCAGGATAATTTGTACCTTGTCCGAACCGGAAGTCAAGCGGATTTGTATTAGTGCTTGCGTTCACCTAATTTTCTCTTGAATTACACTGCTGTATTGCGTATCTTTCCAGTGTATATGGAGCGATGAAAATGAGAACAATTATCAGTCAATCAAAAACCCAGCGGTTAAACCTTATCACTACACCGGATTTAACCCGCAGGGCTGAATCAATCTCAAAACGGTTGAATATTTCGATCAGCGAAATCGCGCGGCGGGCTTTAAGTGATTATCTTGACCGGCTGGAGCGGGCTGATTTAGAAAAACAACTTGCCGAAGGTTATCAGGCTAACGCGGCCTATTACAGCCAACAGCAAGAGGACTGGAAACATGCCGACCAACTCTAATTATTCCGGCCTGGTTGAGCCGCTTAATCGCGGTGACGTTTATCTGGTCAATCTTGAACCGAAGGTTGGCTTTGAGATGGGCAAACTCAGACCGGCGGTCATCATTCAGAACAATATCGGAAATCAATATTCACCGGTGACGATAATCGCGCCAATTTCCAGCGTCAAGGAAATTACCAAGCCGTTACCGGTCATGGTTTTTCTATCTAAAAACGAAGCAGGATTGGACGCTGACAGTTACATTGACTGCGGGCAAATCCGAACCGTTGACAAAGCCAATCGCCTGATTCATAGACTGGGTAAATTGTCGTTGGAAAAGATAGCGGAACTTGACCGGGCAATCAAAATCAGCCTTGGCATTGCCGTAGGGCAAATCCGAGTATAAGTTTATTGACACTTGGCCGGGATAGGTTCGCGAGAACAGCCAGCCATTACTTTTTAAAAACCAAGTTGAACAAAAGTGTTGCGTTTTGCGTTACTTTCGTACAATATAGGCTTGGAGAAAATGACTATGAATGACGCAACTGTAAATGTCAGAGTATCAAAAGAAGTCAAGGTCAAAGCCGAATCGGTTTTAAAGGCATTGAATATCTCTATGTCGGGCGCAATCGATCTCTATTTGCGCGAAATCGCATTTCATCGCGGCCTGCCCTTTGCCGTCCGGATACCAAACGAAGTAACCTTAAAGGCTATGCACGAAGTCGAGGATGGCGCGGACTTAGAAAGTTATTCCGATCCCGACGAAATGTTTCAGGCGCTGGGTATATCTCAATTCTCAAAATAGCATTGAAAAGCCTCAAACCTACCAGTCAATTCAAAAAGGATTTGAAGCGTTTAGAACAGAGAGGATTCGATCTTTCGGCTCTGTACGATTTCCTGAAATTGTTATGTAATCAAAAAATAATCCCGCCTGCGTATAAAGCGCATTTCTTACACGGGAATATGGAGGGTTATCGGGAATGTCATCTGAAACCGGACTGGTTATTAATATGGAAAGAGGAGCGGGATACTATCTATCTGGTACGAACCGGATCGCATTCAGATTTGTTCAAGTGATTTTTCACATATTGACAACATACCGACGGGATAGCGCATGTCAAATGATATACGGATAGTCCTGAGGACAATAGGTTGCTTAATTACATTAAAAATGATAATTCTTAAAATCAGTTGCTATAGGTCAATCAGTTGGTTTTTAACAATTATTCCCGGCTGATTTGAGCGGGTGAGGAGAATCGAACTCCCGTGGCCAGCTTGGGAAGCTGGAGTTCTGCCATTGAACTACACCCGCAATGCAAAAAACTACCATTAATT
>JALOAB010000270.1 GCA_023229045.1 Fidelibacterota bacterium | reverse complement strand
AATTACGGTCAGATGACCGCCGGCGGCTGGATGTATATCGGTCCGCAGGGTATCGTTCACGGCACTTATATCACTCTACTGAACGCCGGGCGTAAATATCTCGGCACTCCTGAAGATCAAGACCTTGCCGGAGTGGTTTTCGTCAGTTCTGGTTTAGGCGGTATGAGCGGCGCACAGGCAAAAGCCATCGAAATCGCCGGCGGTATCGGCATTATTGCCGAAGTCGATTATAGCCGGATCAAGACCCGCCATGAACAGGGTTGGGTCAGCAAAGTTTCCGACAATCTGAATGAAATCGCCGGCTGGATGAATGACTATCGCGCTAAACGCCAGGCGATTTCGATCGCTTATTATGGTAATGTCGTCGATCTGCTGGAATTTCTCGCTGAAAAGAATATTTCAGTCGAACTGCTCTCTGACCAGACTTCCTGTCACGCCGTTTACGACGGCGGTTATACGCCGACCGGTGTGACATTCGAAGAAGGACGTAAATTACTAAAGTCATCACCGCAAAAATTCCGCGAGTTGGTAGATAAATCTCTGCCACGCCATTTTCACGTCATTCAGCGGTTGACCGCCAGGGGTACGCACTTCTGGGATTATGGCAATTCCTTCATGGCGGCGGTGTTCAATGCCGGCGAAAAATCGATTGCCCGGAATGGACGCGACACGACCGACGGATTCATTTTTCCGTCATATGTTGAAGACATTATGGGGCCGCTGTGTTTCGACCGCGGTTTCGGGCCGTTTCGCTGGGTTTGTCTGAGTCGTAAAGACAAGGATTTGCACAAAACTGATCAGGTCGCGCTAAAATGCATCGAGCCTTCACTCAGTTCCCTGCATCGCGATAATTATCACTGGATAGAAACCGCCGAAAAGAATAAACTCGTAGTCGGCACAAAATGCCGCATTCTGTATGCCGATGAAGAAGGGCGTATGAAAATTGCCCTCAAATT
This sequence comes from Fidelibacterota bacterium, assembly GCA_023229045.1. GTDB lineage: Bacteria > Fidelibacterota > UBA2242 > UBA2242 > UBA2242 > JAGNGI01. Next base: position 2,434 of record JALOAB010000270.1, on the reverse strand, counting down.
CAACGAAATGGTACGCAAAGGCGAGATCGGACCGGTGTTACTCGGTCGCGATCATCACGATGTCTCCGGCACGGATTCACCTTACCGCGAGACCGCCAATATTTACGACGGCAGTCGGTTCACGGCTGATATGGCGACCCAGTGTTTCGCCGGAAATGTTGCCCGCGGTATGACGCTGGTGGTGTTGTCGAACGGTGGCGGAGTTGGCATCGGGCGCGCCATCAACGGCGGCTTCGGGCTGTTGCTCGATGGCAAAACGGAAACCGATGATATAATTAAAAACGCGCTGTCCTGGGACGTGATGGGCGGCGTTGCCCGACGCAGTTGGGCGCGTAATCCGAACGCCATCGCGACCGCTGAAAAGTGGAATAGCGAACACATCGGAGAAGGACAGATTACTCTACCATTCGAAGCTGATGAAAGTATGCTAGAAAAAATAGTCGCAAATAAGATATGATACGGCGAAAAGCGATTTGCAGGTTCCCCTGCCAAGCACATAGAATAAAATTGTTGGGACCGAAATCTGTCGCAACGCAGGAGCGTTGCGACAAGTATTTTAAAAAATCATCGCCAATAAGATATGATTATTAATTTGAATCACCCAAAAGGAGTTTTACATGAGATACTTATTATCAATCACACTAACTTTTTGCAGTTTACTGGTATTAATCAACGATTGCATCGCTGGTAAAATGCAGGTCGTCGCATCGGTCGATCTTCAGCGTTATCTCGGCAAATGGTACGAAATCGCCACAATTCCCCAGCGATTCCAGATTGGCTGCACCTGCGTTACGGCCGAATATACGCTCAATCCGAATGGAACAATAAAAGTCATCAATTCCTGCCGCAAGGAAGGAAAATTCAAGCAAATCGTCGGTCGGGCGAAAGTGGTGCCCGGTACTAATAACGCCAAGCTCAGAGTCAGCTTCTTCCGTCCTTTCTGGGGTGATTATTGGATCGTGGCTCTCGATACCGATTACAATTGGGTGATCGTCAGTAACGCCAAAGGTTCGACCTGCTGGATTTTGAGTCGCACACCGCAAATAGATGAAAAACTGTATGCCGATCTGGTTGAACTTTGCCGGATTAAGGGGATCGATATTAGCCTTTTATTGAAAACGCCCCAGGACTGCGGACAGTAAAATTTATTTGCCAGCTATTAGTGCGGATATTGACTGATTTATTTTAATACTATTCACTTCTCTTGAGTGAGTGAATCTTCCCGGTTCATTAGGATTTCGACCGGGGTCAGATATTTTTTCTTGTTGTTACATTCCTTGCAAGCCGGGACGACGTTACTTTTTGTGCTTTTTCCGCCACGGACAATCGGTACGATGTGATCCATCGTCAATTCTTCCGGCTTGAATTTCTTACCGCAATAATGGCAAATCCCGCTGGCGAGCTTTTGTTTCCACCAGTTGGATTTGCGCAATTCCTTCGCCTTAACCTTTTCGCGGGCGATCTGTTTTTCGTCTTTCTTGATTTCGATCCAGTCGGTCATTGTCGTGTCTGTTTTAAGAACCATTCGTACAATTTGGGATTGTCATAAGTCTTCGTCCAGGAATCATGTCCGGCATCCGGATAAACGGTAAATTTCACCTTCCCGCCACAAGCTTTCAGCGCCGCCACCATTTCCTCGGATTTATGAAGCGGCACGGTTTTATCTTTTGCACCATGAAAGACCCAGGTCGGGACATTTTTTATTTTGCAGGCTTCCAGCGGATTGCCAGCGCCACAAACCGGCGCCAGGGCGGCAAAACGTTGCGGATGCTCAATTGCCCAAGCCCAGCTCGCATACCCGCCCATACTGAGACCGGTCAGATAAATCCGCTTCGGGTCGATTCGGTATTGGGTCGTGACTTCTTCGAATACTACATCCAGATTCTCCAGCGACCACCAGCGATTAGCCGGACATTGCGGCGAGATTACGATAAACTGAAAATAGGGCTTTTTGTCAACAATTTTGGGGATTCCATGGCGCTTCACGATTTTGGGATCACGACCGCGTTCGCCGGAGCCATGTAAGAAAAAGATCGTCGGCCAAAGTGCGTCGGATTCGGAGTAGCCGGGCGGCAAATAGAGCAGATAATTACCGTGGAAATGTTTGTTAATTTCCTTGTTAAATGTGACAACCGTTTGCCGGGAGGATTGTGGACTATTGGTTTTCTTGGTTGGCATTATTCGGACAGTAATTTAAACACAATTTGAAGGATCCCCAACCTTCAGATATTGAGAAAAAACAGCGCCGTTTTGCGAATTGATTAAAGCGAAACGTAATGCGATTTCGTGATAACGGCTTTGATGCGACCGGTCAGTTCCGCGCTTAGGAAGGGTGTGTTCTGAGAACGCGAATAGATATTCTTGCGGTTGAAAATCCACCACTCGTTAGGATCGAAAATCGTCAGATTGGCTTCGGCACCGTTTTGCAATTTGG
>JALOAB010000269.1 GCA_023229045.1 Fidelibacterota bacterium | reverse complement strand
TGCCGGTGACGATGGAAGAAATGCTTTATCATGTAAAATCCGTCCAACGCGGAGTCAAGCGGGCTTTGTTGGTGGCGGATATGCCGTTTATGTCATATCAGATTAATTTTGAACAGGCTTTACAAAATGCCGGTCGTTTTATGAAGGAAAGCGGGGCCGAGGCGATCAAACTCGAAGGCGGCGAACCATTCTGTCCGATTGTGAAACGAATGGTAGAAATCGGAATTCCGGTAATGGGACATCTGGGTTTTACGCCGCAGAGTGTGCATGAATTCGGTGGATTCGGCGTGCGTGGCACCGGAGCCGAAGAAGCCGAAAAAATCAAATCCTCGGCGCTGGCTCTGCAGGAAGCCGGCGCATTTTCAATCGTGCTCGAAAAAGTACCGGCGAAACTCGCGGCTGAGATCACCGCTCAACTGCAAATCCCGACGATCGGCATCGGCGCTGGAGTGAATTGCGATGGACAGGTGTTGGTGACTTACGATATGCTGGGACTTTTCGATCAGGTTAAATATAAATTCGTGCGCCGTTATGCCACTCTGGCGGATGAAATCCGGCGGGCAACCCGAGAATATTGTCAGGATGTGCGCGACGGTAATTTTCCGGATGAGTCTGAGAGCTATTGATGAAAATATTCACCGCGAAGATCGCAGAGCACGCGGTGAATAACTTATAAATAAAGATCAAGAATAAGTTTGGATTTTAAACCTAAAAAAACCAAGAAAATATACTCTGTGTGCTCTGTAGTGAAGAAATTAGGAATATATCCAATAGAAAAAAGATGCAGATTCTGACCAAGATCGATGACATTTGTCGAGAACTCCGCAAGGTTCGGCTAAGCGGTAAAATAATTGGATTAGTGCCGACAATGGGCTATCTGCATGAAGGGCATCTTTCACTGGTCGATGTTGCCAATGACAATGCAGATGTTGTCGTGATGAGTATTTTCGTCAATCCGACCCAATTTGCGCCGAACGAAGATCTGGCGCGCTATCCGCGCGACTTTGCGCGCGATGAAAAATTAGCCCGCGAACGCGGAGTCGACTACATATTTTATCCGGAATCCGACGAAATGTATCCTGCGCCTTATTTTACCTATGTTGTCACCGAGCAAATGGCAAAAGTCTTATGCGGAGTCAGCCGACCGATCCATTTTCGGGGAGTTACGACGATTGTCGCCAAGCTATTCAATATTGTTCAGCCGGATGTAGCGGTTTTTGGTCAAAAAGACGCCCAGCAGGCGATCATTATCAGACAAATGGTACGCGATTTGAATTTTCCAATCCGCATAATCGTGGCGCCGATTGTACGCGAGCCGGACGGGCTGGCGTTGAGTTCGCGCAACGTTTACCTATCAAGTGAGGAGCGTGCCCAGGCGCCGATAATTTACAAGGCGTTGAGTGAAGCCAAAGCCGCGGTCGAGCAAGACCTTGCGGAAGCCGGGCAGATTGCGGGGCAAATCCGGCAAACCATTCTGACGACTCCCCTGGCGCGAATCGATTACGTGGAAATTGTCGATGACCGAACGCTCCAGCCGGTAAAAGTCGTCGAGCCGGGAACTTTTGTAGCGGTCGCCGTGTATTATGGCAAAACGCGCTTGATCGATAACGTTTATTTGAAAGAAAGATAAATTTTAACCAAATGTGAGTTTTAGGTCTTGACAAACTCATGCAAATGATTTAAAATGTAACGTGAATTTTGTCAATAATGGTGCCCAAATGAAACGAAGTCTAATAGCCATCATATTGCTGGTGATTTGCCTGGGGACAACGACGGGATTTGCTCAATTGAAGAGTCAGATTTACCAATCGCCAACCATCGGCGAGGCAATTCGCCTGCCGGGTCTTTCCTCATCGCTGTCCAAATACAGCCTCTTCGATCCGAGCCGGTTTGCTATGCAACAGTCCTATACAATGTCGTTTACGACGGCCGGCGGCCAATCGGCTTCTATGGGTATGTACCAGAATGCGATGTCATTTTTATTATCCAACAAATTAATGCTCAATACCCGGTTTGGCTTTTATCACGATCCGTTCAAATTAGGTAACATGTCAACTTCGAATAGTAATATGTTTAACAATCTGGTATACGGAGCTGATCTCATCTATCAACCCAAAGAAAACGCCACATTCATTCTGCGGTTTGACCATCGACCATATTACTACTCTTCCTATGGATATTACAATCCTTACTTTGGATATTAAGCGTGCCACGAAGCTATAACCGCAAGAAACGATCTCCATACCGCAAATCAAAACGTAGGCAAGTTGACCTTCAAAAATGGTTTCTCAACCTCGCTATTTTTTCAATCTCGGTCGTGATCGTTGGTTTTATTTTTTCAATGGGTAAACGCATCAGCTCGCCCGGTGAAAAGTTGACGCTTTCGCAGGTTAATGTCATTCCACCTGACGACCGACCGATGCCTTATACCGTGATCGAAGTATTAAATGGTACCAATGTTAACGGTCTGGGGCAGAAATTTACCAATTACTTGCGCCAAAATGGTTATGACGTGATCTCGACCGGCAATGCCGATCACTCGAATTATGAAAATACGATGTTAATCGCTCGCACGGCGGACGTCACCAAATTGCGCGAGGTCAATGGCACTATTTTACTGGATTCGGATAAATTGTTTCAGAAAACAGATTCGTCTCTGCAAGTTGATCTGACCCTGATTATCGGTAAAGATTATCAGGGCTTACCGGTTTATGCCAAAATCATGGCTATCAGAGAGTCGTTTTAATCGTTGGAAGCCTCTCTGAATACTGCGCATAAAAATCCTTCCTATTCTTTAGCCCAGCGGATTGGCGAGATTGCGCTCGACAAGAAAGCCCGTGAGGTTGTTATTCTTGATTTGCGACCGCTGACTTCAATTACGGATTATTTCGTTATCTGTACCGGTGAAGTCAATCAACATGTCAAGGCGATCGCAGATGAGATCGATCTGCGTCTGCGACCAACGGAAAAACCCTGGCATATCGAAGGATATCAGCATCTTAGCTGGGTGCTAATGGATTATGTCAACGTCGTTGTGCATGTTTTCGATCCGGAAACCCGTGAGTATTATAATCTCGAGAAGCTCTGGGCGGACGCCGTCGTTGAGAAAATTTCCGACGATCTATCGGATTAATACGCTGGCTTTTTAACCCCTCCTTAATTAATGAATTTAACTGCTGAGATAATTCATATCGCTGGCGAGTCCGGCTTTGCCCGGGCTGGAATTTCACCGCCAACATTGTCGGAGAAGTATATTGCGGCTTACCAGCAGGGAGCCGACGCCGGTTTTTTCGGGACGATGCACTGGCTGGGTAGATACTACGATTATGAAACCTATCTGCAAAAGCGCTTTTCGTGGGCGAAATCGGTTTTAGTGGTGGCGGATAATTATTTTCAGGCGGCAGAATGG
>JALOAB010000268.1 GCA_023229045.1 Fidelibacterota bacterium | reverse complement strand
GTGAAAGCAAAGAAAGGGTCTGGTCAGCAATTAAAAATCTTGGTTATCATATACCAAGCAATAAAATCGTGGTAAACCTGGCTCCGGCCGATATAAAAAAGGAGGGCAGTTCCTTTGATCTGCCGATTGCAATCGGAATTCTCTGCGCGGCCGATTTAATTAGTAAAGAAAAAATTAATGACTTTATTTTTCTTGGTGAACTCTCCCTAGATGGAATGCTTCGCGAAATCAAGGGCGCTTTACCAATTTCGGTTTCAGTGCGCAATTCCGGAATTAAGGGAATTATCTTACCGGAACAGAACGCCCGCGAAGCCGCTATTACCGGCGAACTGGAAATAATTGGGGTCAATTCGCTCCAGGAGGTAATTAATTTTCTTGAAAACCGTATTAAACCCGAACCTGTAAAAGTGGACGTACGGGCGCTTTTTGAAGAACATCGTATCTACCAGATAAACTTTTCCGATGTTAAGGGGCAGGAACATGTCAAGCGCGCCCTGGAGGTTGCCGCCGCGGGTGGTCACAATATTATCATGATTGGTCCGCCCGGCTCTGGCAAAACCATGCTGGCCAAGCGCATCCCAACTATCCTGCCCAATTTAACCCTTGAAGAAGCGCTTGAAACCACCAAAATTCATTCCGTTGCGGGTTTGGTGCCTGTTGGCCAGGGAATTGTGGCTACTCGTCCATTCCGCTCGCCACACCATACTATTTCAGACGCGGCGCTGGTCGGTGGCGGTAAATATCCGCGCCCCGGTGAAGTCAGCCTCAGCCATCACGGTGTTCTTTTTCTGGATGAATTACCAGAATTCAAAAAGAACGTTCTTGAGGTTATGCGTCAACCATTGGAAAATGGATACGTTACAATTTCGCGAGCGTTAATTTCATTGACCTATCCGGCTTCGTTTATGCTGGTAGCCGCCATGAATCCCTGTCCGTGTGGATATGCCACTGACCCCCATAATGCATGTACCTGTACCCAGCAACAAATCCAGAAATATATGGCGCGCATTTCCGGCCCGCTGTTAGACCGGATTGATATTCACATCGAAGTGCCTGCGGTGAAATTTGCCGAACTGGCTAATAAAACACCCGGAGAATCATCTGAAGAAATCCGTGAACGCGTGCAAGCCGCCCGCCTTATTCAAACCGAGCGCTTCAGAGGATTAAAAGGAATTTTTGCCAATGCTCACATGGAATCACGCCTGATAAGACGCTTCTGTGTAATAGACAAAACCTGTGAAGATCTATTGCGGAACGCTATCAACAAACTCGGCTTGAGCGCCAGAGCATACGATCGGATTCTGAAAGTTTCAAGAACTATTGCAGATCTTAGCCAATCAGACAAGATTCTCCCGCCGCATATCAGCGAAGCGATTCAGTATCGCAGCCTTGATCGGCATTTATGGTTATAGGGAGCGCATATTATTTTGAGATAATTTGGCTTTTAGGTCATTTATCAGGCGCGAAAAAATCGGATCTTCTTTAAGACGTTCTTCGACCCAGCGACAGGCGTGCACTACGGTCGAATGATCGCGCCCGCCAAAATAAAGCCCGATAGTCTTAAGAGACAGATCGGTGTATTCGCGGGTTAAATACATGGCGACCATACGGGCTTCGGCTACCTCTTTGGTGCGTCCTTTGCCAACTAATGAGTCAAGATTAATTTTAAAAACACTGCTAACCGTACTTTGGACACTTTCTATTGACACTATCGAAGTGTGACGCGTTCCGAGCATTTCTCTCAGTACGCGCTGGGTAAGGTTCAGGTCAATATCAACTCTGATAAGAGATGAATATGCCAGCAGACGTATTAACGCACCCTCCAGCTCTCTGATATTCGAACTAATATTCATCGACAGATATTCGATCACCTCGTAGGGTATGTCCAGGCTGTCGTCATTGGCCTTTTTTTGTAATATAGCAATTCTGGTTTCCAGGTCCGGCGGCTGGATGTCAACCGTCAGGCTGGATTGAAAGCGCGAAAGCAGGCGCTCCTGGAGTCCCCGCAATTCCAACGGGGGTTTGTCGGTCGTCAGTACAATTTGTTTATGATGTTGATAAAGATCGTTAAATATATGGAAAAATTGTTCCTGGGTTTGCTCTTTATTCTGGAAAAATTGAATGTCGTCAAGCAAAAGCATATCAACACTACGGTAGTATCTTGAAAAATCCGTGGTCTTATTTTTTTGAATCGCAGCTATAAAATCAAGCGTGAAAGTATCGCTGGATACATATACCACTTTTCTGGCGCGCCCAGACCTTATTACTTCATTACCAATAGCCTGGAGTAAATGGGTCTTCCCGAGTCCTGTGCCACCATAGATTACAAGAGGATTAAATGACGTCCGCCCCGGAGCGCTGGCCACCGCCATAGCGGCCGCCCGGGCAAATTGATTTGACGTACCTTCAACATATGTCTCGAAAACATAGCGTTCGTTCAAGCGCGTCCCCTGTTCAAACATTCCAATTTTAACATCGCTCTCCGGCAATGGCGGCTTGTTCTCAGGGACTTGATTATCGTATGTTCCGTCGCTCTTTTCTGATTTCTCGCCTAATAAAATCGTATAGTTGACACCAAGACCATTGCCAGTTACTTCTTTGAGTGAGTTTAAAATTATTTCCCTGTAATGACTGTCAACCCAATCATAGAAAAATTTATTAGGAACCTGCAGAAATAAGTTTTCATCTGTAAGCGATATAGCCTTCATTGGAGCAAACCAGGTATTAAACGTTTGCTGGGGAACCCTCTTCCGCATTATTTCAAGACAGTTTCCCCAAATGTCATTAAAATTTTGTCTTTCAGGCATACTTACTTACGCTCACAACCATAGTTATCAACATTATTCTCTGGTTTTAATCGATTCTCCCAATAACTCTATAACAGCAACAAACTTACGAATGGTCTTAAAAAACGAATCGTGTTTCTTTTCTGTCGTCTCATCGTAAACCATCCGAGATAATTACCCACAAAATTCTTTCGGGAAATATTGATTATGCCCCATGAACATAAATATCTCTTTTAAAACCAACAATCACCACCCTGACAATCACATTGTGAACAAGTTATCAACACGAGCGTCCGTATTCACACCATAAAGTAATCGATTGCCGTTAAATAACAAGAAAAAGTTAAAAAATATCTTAAATTTGGCGTGCGAATTAAGGCATTGATAATCTGGTCAAAAAAGTTAAATTAACCGGATTTAAAAAAATGATGAGGAAATATGAAAAGAACCTATCAACCAAGTAACCGTAAAAGAAAAAACGACCACGGTTTTAGACAAAGAATGAGTAGTAAAAGTGGAAGAAAAGTGTTGGCAAGAAGGCGTGCAAAGGGGCGCCGGGTTCTTTCGGCCTGATCTACCGCGCCGGGAACGAACCTGCAATTGGGAAAAGCGTGCTAAAATCATC
>JALOAB010000267.1 GCA_023229045.1 Fidelibacterota bacterium | reverse complement strand
GCGGCGATCCGGAGTGGATCGGTGGGATTCAGGCGGTCAAACCACATCAGCGAGCGCAGGAGCTGGGCTGGTCCGAAATTGATTTTTTGTAATCCCAGCTGAATTTCAGATTGAGTGGTGGCATAACGAGCCGTTAAGCGGTAAAGTTCGATATTATCAACCGTAATCTCGTCGCCGGTTTGCAGAAATCCGTTCAGGGAGATTTCCGTATCGATAATCCTGTTTTCAGCAACTGGTCGACTAAACAGAAATCGTGGAATATAGCGCAAACCGATCTCGCCGTCCCACCTATTTGAAACATGCTTACCCAATCCCTGCAGAGAAAACTGTCCAAGCAGATCAACATCAGCCGCCGAAAGTGGAATCTGGCTGTACAGCAGGAAAATCAGGCTAATTAATGCTTTTTTCAAAGTTTTGATCATTTCCCATTCGCCGGCACCGGCATCATTCCGTAATAGAGATAGTTATTGATCTCTATCGCGAAATCGGAATAATTAGGATAGAGCTTCGCCAATTGTTCGTTTTTTGCGAGTTCCAGAAACTGATTCACCACCGCAAGAAAAAACTCAGGTCGCAATGATTTGCGCAGCTCGCCTTTTTCCTGGGCGCGTTGAATGATAATCGCAAAGCGCCGCATAGTTTCGGTGAAAATTTGGTTATAAAAGTTCTGGAGCTCCGGCGCCATATTCAGATAATCCTTTATATACTGATCGGAAAATGAGGAAGTTGATTCTGCTTTAATTTTCAAGATTGCCTGAATCTTTTCCCGGAAACTCGTGTTGTTTTCTTCGAGTGCATCCAATTTCGCCCAGCTTTCGTCAATCAGGGTTTGCCATAGGTATTTGATCAATTCATTTTTGTTTTTGAAATGTTTATAGAAAGTCATTTTGCTGAGACCGGCGACCTGACAGATTTCTTCGACACTTACCTTTCTAAAACCGAACTTGTTGAACAATTGCCTAGCGGCAGTAGTGATTTTCAGTTTGTTGTTTGAATTTGGAGTTTTCGCCATGACCTTGCGTTTTCCTTTAATATTACGATTTATGTCAATATTAACGTATTTCGTAAGAAATTTGATAATTCGTAAGTGAAAAGGCAAGAAAAATTTTAAGGTTTATTTTAAAGTGAGTTCGATATAACCGATAGAAACCGTTGAAACGGTTTCCAGTTCTATCCTTATTGAATGAAGTAGCCCCGAATGTATTCGGGGGTTGCTCTTATATCGAGCTCAGGTAATTTGAAGAATTAAAATATAACCCGGATTGATGCGACTAAGTTATTACTAGTAAGGGTAGGTAGAATAGACTACCACCTCATCACTGTTATACATGCCGGATGATTTGCCTTGCATAATAAAATAACCGGGGTGCTCTTCGTCTTTGTAAAGAGTGAGATGATCTACATTGGAAGGCCAGGATAATCCATTCGGTAACTCGGAGGTATATAAGTATTTGCGAGTGTGGGTAAGCGTTACGCCATTGTTGGAGAAATTGATTTTACCGTTCACGGAAGCCGTACAACTGTACTTCTTATCATCCAGAGAGAAAGACATCATCGAAGTGCCCCAAAAACTTGCGTCACCATAAAAGTCAATATCAAACAGTGACAAATCACAAATCAAGTAACCGCCGTTGATTTTATCACAGCGGCTTACCGATTTACCTTTCCAACGAGTCTTCATGATTGACTCCGCTGATTGCGCCGATAGATTTTGGATCATCAGCAAGGCAATAAGTAGCACCGCGAGAGACCTGACAATTTTTGAGGCAAAATAATCTAAATATTCGCGCATATTAAATATCTCCTGAAATTTAATTTTTCATTCTTGTTTTTATAGGTTCATTGGATACTTTAAAGACCATATACACTCAATGCCAAATTTGTTTGTTCGTTAAAAATATTTCAAGCGAATAGTTTAGAATTTATGTGATCCTGGTCAGATTAGGGATTGAATTAGAAAAATCCGGCGGTAATTTTTTATAAAACAATCTTGAAAAACCGGCCAGCCCGGGATAAATTAGCCGCACTTGGAGGTCTATGAACTACTTTGAATCTTTAATTTTAGGAATTGTGCAGGGATTGACGGAGTTTCTGCCGATCAGCAGTTCGGGGCACCTGGTTATCATGCAACGCCTGTTTGGCATTGTTACTGACAATATCGCCTTTGAAGTTGCCGTTCACGTCGGGACTTTATTTAGCGTGGTGGCAGTTTATTATGCCGATCTGGGGCGCATGATTTCCAGTTTTTGCGGTGGAATACTCCGCTTGAGAAAAGCCCGTCCCTATCTAACCGATCTCGACTTTAGACTGAGCATTTTCGTAATTCTGGCGACGATTCCGGCGGTGATAGTCGGGCTCGGGCTGGAAGATTTCTTCGAAAGGAATTTTCACAATGTTACGATGGTCGGAATTACGCTTTTGATAACCGGTCTGATTTTGCTATCGACGCGATTAGTTAAGCTGGAGAATCGTAGTCTAACATTGGGGAAAAGCCTTTTGGTTGGTTGCGCTCAGGCGGTGGCAATATTGCCCGGCATTTCGCGCAGTGGCTCGACGATCAGTGGCGGTCTTTGGTGCGGACTGGATCGGGTGGAAGCGACCCGATTTTCATTTTTGTTATCGGTTCCGGCAATTCTGGGCGCTCTGATTTTGCATCTGCCGGATCTGGCTGGAATGGCTTTGAACGCTAACATGGCCGGAGTATTATTCATAGGATTTTTAACCTCTTTTATTGTCGGATATATTGCCATTCGATTTTTATTGCGAGTCGTGCAAAGCGGCAAATTCAGCTGGTTTGGTGTGTACTGTCTGATACTTGGCCTGGTGGTAATTTTATTTCTGAGATAACCTTTTAACCAATGATTGATTCAAGGTATCCAATGAAAGCGTCTCGCGCCGGTTTTTTAAGTGAACTGCAGAAAATTGAGCAGGGCGATCTGAATCCGGTCTATTTACTATGGGGCGGAGATCTTTATCTGGAGGATCAAGCTATTAACAGCATCTATCAGGCTTATAGTCAGCAAGAGGGTGGTGGCACTGAAAAGCTGATTTTTTACGGAGAGATCGACAAAGACCGGGAATTCATTGATAGCCTGTTCAGTATTGGATTTTTCGCTACGCGCCGGGTCATTATCTATAAAAATATTGGTAAAATGGAGTCAAATCTGCGTACCCGCCTGTTTAAATTCATTGAAAATCCGGGGCAGAATACGCTTTTGATAATGACAACCGGCGGTGAAGGAAAATCCAGCCTGGTAGAGCAAGTCAAAAAAATGACTAAAACCGTCAAAACGATCTCCACCTGGACACCCGATCCGAAATTCTTCAGCGAGTTCGTACGACGCCATTTAAATCAAAAAAATTATGAAATCACTGACGAGGCGCTGAATCTGCTGATTTTATTAACTGACGATTCAC
>JALOAB010000266.1 GCA_023229045.1 Fidelibacterota bacterium | reverse complement strand
CCCCCGACGGCACCTGATTTGTAGCCACTGCCCGCGAGAGCAGACGGATGTTGGCACTTTTATAAGCACCCGGCGCACTCAAAGCCCCGCGCGCCAGGACGACCTGCGAGAGCGTACTGTGGGCTCCGCCATTCAACACAAAATCAATCTCCATGGCGGTAATGTTAAAATCTTTATCGAATCCGATCCGGCGCATGCTTTTTGACGGATGGCGTTTGGTCGTAACGCTAATATCCTCATGTCGGTCGTATGTAATTTTCACCGGCTGACCGCTTTTCAACGCCAGAAGCGCGGCGTGTCCGGCAATCAGCGATGGAAATTCCTCCTTGCCGCCGAACGCTCCGCCGGTAACGGATTGTTCGACAACAATTTTTTCCGGGTCAAGTTTCAGAGCGGACGCTAAACCTTTCTGGACGTAAAACGGACACTGCATCGAGCCGATTATCTTGACGCCATCCTGATAAGGAAACGCGACTACGCCCTGCGTTTCAAGATAAGCCTGCTCCTGATAACCGGTGCGGAAAATCTCTTCAAAAACGAATGCGCTCTCCGCCAAAACCTTATCCGGCTCACCCTTGATATAGCTGTAGCTCTTAAAAACATTATCGCTACCGTAAATCGGAACAAATTGACCCGATATAGCATCTTCTAACGAATCAATGGCCGGTAAATCTTCGTAGCCTATCCGGATTTGCGCCGCAATTTCCGGTAAAAGGTTCGCGTCTGCTCCGGCCAGCAGGGCAATTGGTTCGCCGATGTAATTGACAATACCCTTTGCCAGTAACGGTTGATCCTTGTTAAACAGCGCCACGTAATTTTCGCCGGGAATGTCGTCCACTGTGACAAACGTAACTCCGGGCGGAAACGCCGGAACATCCATTTTCACGATTCGCGCGCGCTGTCTGGTCGAACGAATCGTATATCCGATCAACAAACCGGGAAATTCTATATCATTAATATACTTTGCGGTGCCGTGCGCCTTATCAGCCGCATCGACCCGGACAATCGACTGTCCGACGTATTTAAGTTCGTGCTTGGCTGAATCTGACATCAGTGACAAAGATAATCGTTTCTTCGGAAAAATGGTAGAGAAGATTTTTAATTGAATATTGCTCCGCAGGAGCCTCTTCGGGGGAGATTACTAATTTTATAATTCAAATTTCAAATATTACATTTCAAATTGGAGGTAAAAAAAATGTTTAGTTTTCTCCGCACCCTCAGCAATCTCCGCGGTTAATTAAACCTTCTTTCTCAAAGAATCAGTCTCGGTTTTATTGATAACGCCCACCATTTCACCCAGGATCGCCACGGCAATTTCTGCCGGAGTCTGGGCGCCAATGTTCAATCCAATCGGCGAGTAAAAATAATCCGGAATGGCAAATTTTTCCTCCGCCAACCGCTTTTTGGTTTCTTTTACTTTGTTAATTGAACCGATCAAACCGATGTATTCAAACGATTTTCCACAAGTCAGCAGTTGCCGAAGAACAGTATAATCAAACTGATGATTATAGGTCATAATGGCGGCGAATAAATTCGATTCAGGGAAAGAATCTATCGGTAAGTTTTCCAAATCGCATAAGGTCAAATCTCCTGCGGCAAATTGAGACCTCGGTTCCGGGCGATTATCGAAAACCCGAACGTGAAATCCAATCTGCGGCGCCACCTTGTAAAGCGCCTGTCCGCAATGCCCGCCGCCAAAGATCAACAGAGTGCGCCTGGCCGGAAAATAATCGAAGAAGAGCGTCGAACTGCCGCCGCAGGTCATGCCGATCGATTCCAGATCGTAGCGCTTCAACTCCGACTTTTGCGATTGAAAAACAGCAAGGGCGTCCTGAATTGACCTGGCTTCCAGGCTACCACCACCGATCGTGCCGTTGGTTTTACCGTCTGGCAGAACCAACATCTTGAAGGACACTTTTCCCGGCGCGGCGCCGGAAATCTCCACCACGGTCACCAACACGCACGCCTGGCCGGAAACAGTGGTCCGGCTAATTAACTCAAATAAGTTTTTCATGTTTTACTCATTTATAAATTTGAAAAACGCCTAACATACTGCGACAGTTTACTAAGATAATTCACCTGAATCAAGCAGATATTTAGGCGTTATCTCCGCCATTGTTATCGATTTCTCGGTGACCGTCAAAGTACTTGATTGACTTTAAGCCGTTTTTTAAGTAATATTTCCGCTGTGAAGATCAGAAAGTCGAGCTAGGTGAAATTTTTTCAAACCTTCAAGTCCGTCATTACACGGGCAACCTTGAAAGTATTTTTAGTCTTTCTGGTAATAATTTTATCAGCCGCGACATTCGTATTTTTCTTTGAAAAACAAAATAATCCCACTGAATACCATAATCTCTGGGATTCAATCTGGTGGGTATTCGTGACGATTTTCACCGTTGGTTACGGCGATATCAAGCCGATTACCTTGGGCGGACGACTCCTCGCTATTTTTATTATGTTGGTGGGGGTGTCGATGGTATCGACCATCACCGCTACTATCTCTTCAATTTTTGTGGCAAGAAAAATCAGGGAGGATCAGGGTTTGGAATCCATTGATTACGAGAATCATATCATTATTTGCGGTTGGAACAATCGCGCCGAGTCATTAATCGATACTATGTTACAATTATCCGGTAAAAAAGATTTAAAACTGGTTTTGCTCAACGAACTGGCGGAAAACGAAATCCATACGGTTCTGGACAAATACTCTCAATACAAAATTAAATTCGTCTATGGCGATTATTCGCACCCTGCGCCGCTGGAGCGCGCTAACATCAAGTACGCTACAACGGTTCTGCTTTTACCGAATCTCAAGCGGCATTCGGTAGCCGAAGCTGATGAAAAAACCGTTCTGGCAACTCTGAACATAAAATCATCGTTTCCGAAGGTCAAAGTGATCGCTTTTATAATGAATCCCGAAAACGAAGCGCATGTCAAACGCGCCAAAGCCGATGAGGTTGTCGTTAGTGATAAATACGTTGACTTTTTTCTGGCCAGTAATATTTTGCAACCGGGATTACCGAAAATTTTCGAACAAATTTTAAATCCGCGCCTGCAGAATAAGATTGCCATTGAATCGATCCCGGTCAATTTTATTAATAAACCTTACCAGGAGTTGTTCGATCATTACCGCAATCAGCACAAAGATCTCCTGCTGGGCGTGATTGCAGAGGTTGAATCGATCGGGCTGTCGGATTTTCTGGCGGCTGATACTTCGCATATCGATGCCTTCATTGAGCGTAAATTACGCGAAGCCGGCAAGAGTTTCGGCGAAGAAAACAAGGTCTTCGTTAAATTAAATCCTGGAGACGATTACGTCATTCAGGAAAATGAAAAGGCGGTGGTTCTGCGATGAGCACCAAGACCAAATCCGATTGCATCGATGTCAAAAAGCTATCCAATTATGAAATCTTCGATGG
>JALOAB010000265.1 GCA_023229045.1 Fidelibacterota bacterium | reverse complement strand
ATCTCCGCTTTGCCCGGTAAATTATCTCGGACGACAATTTGATTTTATCGGCTGGAATCTGATCGAACCAAAGTGTTACCAGCAATTGACCGAACTCCCAGACGATCAAAAACTGGTTTTTTCGCAATGGCTGATTCCGCATAACCTTTTCGGAAGTCAGGCGGTTAGGGCGGCGCTGACAATGGCTATCGATCGCGCCAAAATCGCAAAAATCGTCAATGAAGATCAGGCTATTCCGATGAACGGACCGATACCGCCGATTTTATGGGCTTACAATTCATCCGCCAATCGCGATTGGAAATATAATCCCGCCCAGGCTCAGAAAGTTTTAAAAAAAGAGGGCTGGATTGATGTTGACAACGACGGCGTTCTGGAAAAAGACGGCCGCGAGTTTATCTTTGAGATGGTTACCAATTCCGGCAATATCAGGCGCCAGCACGTCCTGACATTATTACAGGAACAGTTCAGAGCTATCGGGGTCAAAATGATACCGCGAATCATTGATCCGGGTTATTTAACCAGCCGTATCATACCCAATCGTGATTTCGATGCTTTACTGTTTGGCTGGACAGTTGGTCTGAAAATGGATTTGACCCCGCTATTTCACAGCAGTTCATTCTTCCAGCCGTTTCACTTTACGAGTTATTACTCTTCGACATACGATTCACTCGATGAAATAGCCCGCACCACCCTTAACCGCGACCACGCTCGCCAGACCTGGGACAAGATCGCATATCTATTATCGACCGATTTGCCATACACCTGGCTTTATTATAATATGGAATGTTCGGTCATTCACCAGCGTTTCCGGAATGTTGTAATTGACCGGCGCGGGATGTATAATAATGTCGAAGAATGGTGGATTCCGTCGGTTGATCAAAATGAACTCGACCGATCTTATTCCAAATGATTGATGGGGCGCTATCTTTTCAAAAGATTAGGCGAATTGATCCTGGTGATTTTCCTAGGGATTTCATTGACATTTCTCATCATTCACCTGGCGCCGGGCGATCCAACTCTGCGCTTCATCAACCTCAATTCATCACCGGAAATACAGCAAAAGACGATTGAAAGATTCGGCCTTGATAAGCCGCTGATAACTCAATATTTTCACTGGTTCGGTCAGATTTTCCGACATGGAAATTTAGGCAATTCGCTGATGAATGGTCTGCCGGCGGCGCAGTTGGTCTGGAGAGCGCTGGGTCCAACGCTATTAACCTGCGGTCTGGCTCTCCTGATTGCGATAATCCTGGGGGGAATACTTGGGATTTATTCTGCCTCCCGGTCGGGTTCCTTCGGCGATCGGGTTACCACCGGACTCATGTTTTTCTTTTATTCCATGCCGGCTTTCTGGCTGGGACTGATTTTGCTCGGCTTCTTTGCCGTCAAATTGCAAATCCTTCCGGGCGGTCAGATCGTGTCGCTGTTTCACGATCAATTATCCTTCGGACAAAAAATTGTCGATTATATGCGCCATTTATTATTGCCGGTGCTCACTCTTAGCTTATCCCTGGCGGCCTGGTTTTATCGTTTCATGCGTTCGAGTCTGGTGGAAATTTTAAACTCCGAATACATAACAGCCGCGCGGGCGCGCGGATTGAATGAGCGCAAGATTATCTTTAAATACGCTTTGCCCAACGCGCTCCTGCCTCAGATCAGCCTGATTGGAATGAGCATTCCCCTCCTATTTAGCGGCGCGGTCGTGATCGAAGTCGTTTTCAGCCTGCCTGGAATGGGACGATTAATGGTCGATGCGGTAATGGCGCGTGATTATCCGGTAATCATGGCGGCCAGCATTCTGGCGTTTTCTGCGGTAGCGTTTGGCAATTTTCTGGCCGATTTGGTTTATCAACTTGCCGACCCGCGCATACAGGAGATCAAATCCACTTGATTATGGTACAGTCTTTTAAAACCATCTGGACTAATCGCAATTGCCGCTGGGGCATTATTATCCTCATTCCGATTCTTTTTGCCGCAATCCTGGGTGTGTATTTGACCCCTTTTAATCCCGTCAGCCAGGACCTCGATCAGGTTTTGCATTCACCTTCCTGGCGCTACCTGTGCGGAACGGATTTTTACGGCCGCGATCTGTTCAGTCGTCTGATTTACGGCAGTCGCGTCACTCTCGGTCTGGCGCTTTGCGCCTCTATTCTGGCAATTGGAGCGGGAACGTTATTGGGTCTGATGGCGGGATTCTTACGGGGCTGGGCTGATCGGATAATTATGCGGGCGGTGGATATTTTCATGGGATTTCCGCGTTTTTTTGCGGTGTTGTTGATTGCCGCTATCTGTCAAAGCGGGTTCTGGGCTACGGTAATCGTTTTGGCGCTTTTTTCATGGATGGAGACGGCGCGTCTGGTACGTGCCGAAACTCTGACTATTCGGGAAGCGCTCTACGTCAAATCAGCGACGGCTCTCGGTTTAAACAAATGGCGGATTGCCCGCACTTATATTTTTCCGAATCTGCTGGGGATCGTCGTTACCAGCTTTACGCTCCTGATTGGCACGTTGATTATCGTCGAGTCCGGTTTAAGCTTTCTCGGACTTGGAACTCAGGAACCGGCGGCCAGCTGGGGAACGATTCTCAGCCAGGGACGCATCGATCCGTTCGGCGCCTGGTGGATCGCGACGATCGCCGGTTTGCTGATTGTCATCACCGTGGTCGGCTTCAACCTGCTCGGAGATGGTTTGAAACAGTTGCAAGACGAATCGAAATTATAAAAATGTCCTCACCACCTCTCATAAAAATCACCGATCTGGTAATCTCCTATCCGCACCGCCCTCGATTTTACCGCGGTAAAACTTACAATCAGGTCGCGGTAGATAATATTTCATTTAGCATTGAGCAGGGTGAGACCTTGGCGATTGTCGGTCAGTCCGGCAGTGGCAAGACCTCGATCGCCTTGGCGATTCTGGATTTTGTCAAGCCAACCGCGGGAGCGATCGAATTCGCGGGCGCGAAAATTAATAATTTAACTACCTGGGAATACCAGCAATATCGGGCGCGGATTCAGCCGATTTTCCAGGATTGCGGCGCGGCTTTAAATCCGCAGATGACAGTTGCCAGGGCGATCGGTGACGGTTTTTCTGATAGAATATCGAAGTCACAACTGAAAATACAAATTATCGAATTGATGGAAAGGGTCGGTCTGCCGGTCGGTCTGTACTTGGCTTATCCGCGACAGTTGAGCGGTGGACAGAAACAGCGCGTTTGCTTGGCGCGCGCCCTGGCGATCGGAGCAGAATGCCTGCTTCTGGATGAACCTTTTTCTGCCCAGGATATTCTGCACCAGGCGCAATTGATGGCGCTGTTACGCAAATTGAAAATCGCCTGTAATCTGACCTATCTGCTAATCTCTCACGATTTGTCCACCGTACGCCTGTTAGCTGATCGAATTATGGTAATGCGCGATGGAAAAATCGTCGA
>JALOAB010000264.1 GCA_023229045.1 Fidelibacterota bacterium | reverse complement strand
TACTGATTGCCTCTCCGCTATTGGCGGCTCAGTTCTATGGCACAAATTCATTGAATATTATTGATTATATTGCTATGGCTGTTTGGATTATTGGATTTCTATTCGAAGCGGGTGGCGATTTTCAGTTGGCTCGCTTTAAAAGCGATCCGGCCAATCGCGGCAAGGTTTTGGATCGCGGATTTTGGAAATACACTCGCCATCCCAATTATTTCGGCGACGCCACCCAATGGTGGGCTTATGGTCTTTTTGCCCTGGCCGCCGGCGTCTGGTTACCGCTGTTTAGTTCCGCTCTGATGACATTGTTGTTGCTGAAAGTGTCCGGCGTAGCGCTGTTGGAGCGCTCACTGCGGGAAACCAAACCGGCCTACCGGGACTATATTGAGCGGACAAACGCATTTGTTCCATGGTTCCCGAAGCGCTAAATCCGCTATTAAAGAAAGTGCTCTGCCAGTCAGGTTACAATATTATAGCGTAATAAATGAGTCTCAGAGATTAACGGCGGCTGGCTGGTGTGATAAATTTAATATAATGGAGTGCACCAATAATGTTGGTGCGTTTTAGAACAATATATGGACAGAAATCCAACCTGATGGTTCGTGCATCAATGCTGTTGAAACACTCCAAGCGTAGCACTAAAACCGTTGATAGAATTCAGATAAAGTGAAGACTGGAATGCCGACTTTTTTGGCCTGGCGGATCTGTTGCTTATTCGTATAGCCCCAGCTGGCCAGGAAAAGACGTACGTTCAGAGTTTGCAGTTTCAGCAAGGTATCGACCTGGTCGTCGATAAAGAAAAAATTATTCGGTGATAGATCGGTTTTTTCCAGTAAGTCCGCAATTATTTCCGGTTTCCCGCGACTGCTATCAGCCGCGAATAGATTTTCTTCTGGCAAAATAATTCCGGCATGAGCCAGGATAGCCTTGACATATTCGAGTTTTTTCGTAGTAATAATATAAAGCCTGTCGGCAAGTTTGTAATTTTTTAGAAAATCCGACATCCCCTTGTAAAACGAATTAAGGCTGAGCCAGAGTGCCGGTTCCTCTTGCAAAAAGCGACTGCGTTCGCGGTAAAATTGCATTCGGAATTCTTCTTTATTCTGAATGTTTTTATCAACAAAACGGTCGAAGTCGGTCTGATCTCTAGTTAAATATTTTTCAGTGATAATCTGGAAGATGTAAACGTAATCTTCGCCATGCCGGATGAAATTGCGCAGGCGGCGACTTTCTTTTTGAATTGAGATTGACATTTGATCCAAACCGGTAATACGTTTCACCCGACCAATCGCATTCTGATAGGCGTTGTAACCGACGATCAGACATTCGGCGATACTGTCAACCACCACGCCGTCGAAATCGAGCGCCAGAATATCAGTTGCCGGATTAAAAAGCGGATTTGCCTGTGAGATTCTGGACATTTCAGATCTATTCCTGTTTGATTAATTTCATTTTCGGTTAAAAGCCGAGGCTACTGCGGCGTCCGCCGCGTTCTTCGTATTTAAGGTCGCGGAGGGTAGGCGATTTTATATTGATTAAAAGGCTGTATTGTTTGCCATATCCGGAGGGCGTCCAGCTGAATGCCAACTGCCAGCAATGCAGATCGCGGGTGACAGAAATGCTCTGGCTGACGATTTTCTTATCTAGCAGATTCAGGCTGTTTTGATAGATCACTTTCCACTTGGAAGTCAGATTAAGCGTAAGATTGGTAGTCATGAAGAAAGATTCATTACGAATAGCAGGATTAGATTGACTTAGGGAATAACGAAAGCTGAAACTGGCGGTCCAGAGATCACTGCCTGTGGGAGCGGATTCTTCCAGTGATTTATTGATATTCGTGGCGTC
Source organism: Fidelibacterota bacterium (assembly GCA_023229045.1). GTDB lineage: Bacteria > Fidelibacterota > UBA2242 > UBA2242 > UBA2242 > JAGNGI01. The sequence goes on along the minus strand of JALOAB010000264.1, from coordinate 1,595 downwards.
GTGAGACGGAGTAATCAGATTAATCCCAGTGGTATCCGCCAGGTTGGTCGTATCCGGTAGTACTGTGCCCGCCCGGGGAACACCAAAACGTTTTCCGGAAAGCGAAAAACTGGTGGAAGCGCTAATGCCTGTCAGGCGTGGAATCGGAATACTTTTCCATGTTTTGTGCCATTCATCGACGCGGCGATTGTTCTTATAAGCATAAAGATCGTGAGTGGCGCTGAGATTGAGCGCCATTTTCTTTGTGACCTGAGTGCGAAACGAGGTCGAGATCGGCGACCAGTTCAGGCTGTCGGCGCTGAAATTGTAGCCGGTGGATGAATTCAACGAAAATAAATCGACCTTTCGGATTTGTTCGCCGCGACCGAATTTTGCCTGGAACAGATTGCTGAGACTCATCGACATGGAACGGGTTTCATATGATGAAAGCGAACCAAGCATGGTGTTGGCCAGCGGATCGAAAGTGCGTACGGTGCCAGTCGTATCTACGCCGCTGAGAATATAACCCGGATCCCAGCCGTAAATTTCTTTACTGAAATCAGGACGGAAGGTCATGCTCACCGAAGGTGTGAGAACATGCCGAACGGCCTGAAGTCCGGCAATTCGGATTGGAAATAAACCATAGGCTTTGGTTTGAACGCCGAGGGTTGCACTGCCGGTGTGGCGCGCTTTGAAACCATCCACCGGGCGGGTTTTAACTGCGCCATTGTCCAATTCGAAACGACCATTTTCGTCATAAACCGGCATATCGTATTTGAAAACCCAGCCTTCATCGAGACTCAGGGTCTGATTAGTCGTAAAAATGCCGAGTAATTTCTGCGAGCTGGTAAAGGCAATATTATGAGTTACGGCTTGCTTTTCGATATTTTGTTCCGCCCATTCCAGCGAATCGGCGCTGGCGTTATAAATACTTTTATAGAAAATATTCTGGGAGCTTTTCAGGTATGAACTGGTATTGAAGTAAATATTGTTATACCAGCGCGACCGGGCGGCATCCTGATGCGGGCGTAGAGCGACCAAAGGTTTTCGGCTTCTGGTGAATGAAATATTCGGGAGCGAACGGTTGATGTGTGAAATCGTCAAATTGGACGCGGTCGGTGTAATTTGACTCAGCGCATTGGCTTGCAGATTGGTGGTTTGGTTGAAATTGACTGACAAAGCATAAGGCTTGCCAGGCCAGGATTTAGAAAGAGTGGCATTGCTGATCAATTGCTGATCCAGTCGGTTTTCCAGGTCATAGCTATATCTTTTATAGAGGCTTTCACTGCTTACGAACCGGCCGTTGATCGAAAGTCGCGTGGTTGGATTGATCGGCTGATTATGGGTAATGTTAAACGTCCATTGCTTTTCGGGATAATCGCTGAAAAAATCGTTGGTGAATTTGCCGCTGATCGAGCCGGTCAGTCTGTATCGCCAGGCATAGCGCAGGCGATAATCCAATATAACGCCTTGTTTATCGTAGAAATCGCCGGTCAGACGCAAATCGTAATAATCATGAGGCGCCCAGAAATAGCCCAGTCCCTTGATAAAACCGCCGCCGGTGCGGCTCTCGCCATAAGAGGGCATGATCCAGCCGGATTGACGCCGACCGCCCC
>JALOAB010000263.1 GCA_023229045.1 Fidelibacterota bacterium | reverse complement strand
GAATGACGTCTTTTCCGAGCATCAATGTGTGAATGATAGCCTTTTGGACATGCATGCGGTTTTCAGCTTCGTCGAAGACAATCGAATTCTGAGATTCCATAACGTCATCGGTGATTTCTTCACCGCGATGCGCCGGCAGGCAGTGCATCACTAACACATTCGGTTTGGCGGCTCTGACCAAATTCATGTCAACCTGGAATCCGCTGAAATCGCGCTTGCGTTTTTCCTGCTCGGTTTCCTGTCCCATGCTAGCCCAAACATCGGTATAAATCACATCTGAATTCCGGACTGCTTCATACGGTTCATGCGAAATTTCGATCGTGCTTACTCCGGTCTGTTGAACTTTGGTCAGCAATTCATTTTGTGGTTCATATCCGGGCGGACAGGCCAGCACAAAGTGCATCGGCAGGCGTATCGCCAGTTCCAGCCAGGAATTGACGACGTTGTTGCCGTCGCCGACGAAAGTGACTTTAAGATTGTCTAAATTGCCGCGATGTTCCAGAACCGTGAAAATATCCGCCATGATCTGGCAGGGATGATTATAATCAGTCAGACCGTTGATAACCGGGACGGGCGAATATTCGGCTAATTCGAGCATATGGGCATGGGCAAAGAGTCGTGCCATGATAATATCGTCGTAACGGGCAACCACCCGGGCAATGTCCTTGACGGCTTCGCGTTTGCCGATTCCGATATCATTCGGACCTAAGTAAATGGCATGTCCGCCGAGCTGGGTCATTCCGGTTTCAAATGAAATGCGGGTACGGGCGCTCGGCTTGGCAAAGATCATCGCCATGGTTTTGCTCTTGAGAGGCGTATACTCACGCCCTTCTTTAACATAGCTTTTCAACTTCTTAGCCAGTTCGAACACTTCCCAAATTTCTACGTCAGTCAGATCAGTAATGTGTATAAAATCCTTTTTCATCAAACCTCCGTTGAAGGAAAATATATCATAGAATATAGCGACTCAAATCACGGTCACGGACGATATCCTGTAGTCTTTCCTGGACAAATTTTCGCGTAACTATAACCTCCCGAAAGTCCTTATCCGGAACCTGAAATAGAACTTCCTCGAGTAAAGTGGTCAGGATGGTATGTAAACGGCGGGCGCCGATATTTTCCATTTTGTCATTGACTTCAGCCGCGATTTGGGCAATTTCTTCAACCGCATCGTCCTCGAAAACCAACTCGACTTTTTCGCTCTTTAGCAGAGCAGTGTACTGCTTCAAAAGCGCATTCCGCGGATTTTTCAAAATCTTGACAAAATCATCTTTATCAAGGCTATCCATTTCAACCCGGATCGGAAAGCGACCTTGCAATTCCGGAATCAGATCGGAAGGCTTGGCCGCGTGAAAAGCTCCAGCCGCGATGAACAGAATATGCTCAGTGCGTACGACTCCGTACTTTGTCTGAACGTTACTGCCTTCCACGATTGGCAGAATGTCGCGCTGGACTCCTTCACGGGAAACATCCGGTCCGTGTCCATGTTGGTCGCTGGTGGATGCGATTTTATCGATTTCATCAATAAAAACGATTCCGGTTTCTTCCACCCGGCGAATGGCTTCGCGAACCACCCGATCCATATCGATCAACTTCTGGGCTTCTTCCTGGGTAAATATCTTGCGGGCTTCGACGACCGTCGCTTTCTGGATTTTTTTCTTCTGCGGGAAAGCGCTTCCGAGCATTTCGGAAAGATTCATCTCCATCTCTTCAATACCGGCCGGACCAAATATCTGCATCATTGGCATGGTGCCCTGATGAACGGTGATTTCGATTAAGCGGTCTTCCATCTCACCATTTTCCAGCATTTCACGCAGTTTTTCACGGGTGCGATTGAATTTCTCACTCTTGACCAATCCGGCTTCTTCCGTTTCCGGCTGTGCCTTAGTCTCACTGCGGGGTAAAAGAATATCGAGAATGCGCTCATTGGCCATATGAATAGCCTGGCTGTTGACCTCGGCTATGCGCTCGTTTTTCACCATAGTAACGGCAAAATTGGTCAGGTCGCGGATAATCGATTCGACATCCCGCCCGACGTAGCCAACCTCGGTGAACTTGGAAGCTTCGACTTTAATGAACGGCGCGCCGGCCAGATTGGAAAGGCGGCGGGCGATTTCGGTTTTGCCGATGCCGGTCGGTCCGATCAGAATGATATTGTTAGGTAAAATATCTTCCTTGATAGCGCTTTTGATTCGTTGCCGGCGCCAGCGATTGCGCAGAGCGATTGCGACCGCTTTTTTGGCCTTATCCTGACCAATGATATAGGCATCCAATTCACGGACGACTTCGCGCGGAGTTAGTTCCTTATTATTCATAGATCTATTATCGTAAAATTAGAATTGGTATAAATACAGATTTCAGAGGCGATACGGAGCGATTCGATCACGATTTCATGAGCATTCAATTTCGTATGACGAAGCATGGCGCGCGCCGCGGCGGTGGCATAAGCTCCACCCGAACCGATCGCAATGATATCGTCATCCGGTTCGATGACGTCACCGGTTCCGGAAATAATTAGCATCGTCTCCTTATTCATCACGGTCAAGAGGGCTTCGAGTTGTCGCAAATATTTATCGGTGCGCCAGACCTTTGCCAATTCGACCGCCGCGCGATTGACATTGCCTTTATATTTTTCCAATTCACTCTCGAATTTATCGAAAAGGGTTAGCGCGTCAGCCGAGGCACCGGCAAAACCGACCACGACCTGATCCTTAAAAAGTTTACGCACCTTTTTGGTAGTGTGCTTCATGATCGTATTGCCGATCGTCACCTGCCCGTCACTACCCATGGCGGCCTGACCGTTGCGGCGCACTCCAATGACAGTAGTCGCAATTAGCCGGGGAATTGGTTTTTCCTGCATAACAGCTCCGTTTCTTATTCGATTACCCGTATAAAATTTACGGTTTTAAGGTTAAAATCCACTAACTTGATTCCCATCTGCAAGGAATCCAGCGCGGTAGTCGCATGCTTATAGATCGTCGATACGATCGTTGCCTGCTGACCTTTGGTCTGTTTGGTGGTTTTTTCCCCGGGAACTTTTAATACGTTTTGAATCTCGGTAATATCCATGCGACGGTTACTGCTTCGGATTAATTCTGTCAGAGTATGGCGGGCAACTTCATCTCTCAGCGTTCCATCCATTAAATCAGCCAGACGCTTCTCCGCCGCCGGGATTGTTCTGACTCTCTGATAAAATACCTGCGGATCGGTAATTTGCCAATATGCGTAAGATTCAATCGCGATGAATTTATCGTCTTTGGTTGGCATTTCTGCTACATCACTATGCCATTCAATCAGGTTCTTTTTATAAATAAAGGGTTTCGATATTAACGGTGTTACTAAGTGAAGACCGGCGGTCGTGACCGGTTCTCCGGTCAATTGACCGAAGCGGGTCAGGAGCATTTGTTCGTCCTCGTCCAAAATTATCACCGATTTCCAGCC
>JALOAB010000262.1 GCA_023229045.1 Fidelibacterota bacterium | reverse complement strand
CGGGTAAAATAATCCAGCCCGAACTCTTCGTAGCCATGCACTACAATTTCGGTATCTGTTTTGGTGTAAAACTGATGCCTGCGGTGTATCAGTTCGGCGCGGAGTTCCGAAAAATTGTAAATCTCGCCGTTGAGGATGATGGCAATCGTTTTGTCTTCGTTATAGATCGGCTGGTCGCCGGTCTGCAGATCGATAATTGACAACCGGCGGTGACCCAGACTGACATTACCGTCCCGGAAGTAACCGGCTTTCTCCGGTCCGCGATGCCGCAACAAATCGGTCATCTCGGTTATCAGCCGGTGATTTTCAGGATTTTGGTCAATAATTCCGCAGATGCCACACATACTTATATCCGATTCATGCTTTTAAGCGCTTTACGTTTAATCAAATACATTTTCAAAATGTTCGGCAAACGATCATATTTTTCAAATTTTAACGAATATGATAATAATTGATTGTGCCCGGTAAGATGGTATAAAACCTTCAGTTGAGCGCTTATCAATCGCAGATAACCGATTGTACATGGATCGATTTCCGGATAACTCTCCACCCGACACAAATTAAACCGAACCCAGAATCCCATATCATATTCAGGCAACCAGCTCAGCAAACTATCCAAACCCTTCTGAAAAATCTTGCGCGCCAGGGTGTTAGCATTGGCATCTATTTCCGGGCTGACGCTTCGAATAAAATCAAAAAGGCCAAACAGGGCAAAGATATGTCCATCCAGAACCATCGTCGGTTCATTGGCTACATATTCTTCGTAAAATGGTCTGCCGATATTCAAATTAGCTGCCACGCCGCCTTCAGTAATATCAAACGTAAATGGTAACAACGCCTCTGTTGTTACCGATAGATATTGCGGATTGCCGGTAACCTGCCAGGCGCGTAGCAGAATCGAGATAGCCCGGCTCTGTGCAAAAGCTGATTTCCACGGTTTTTCAATTCGGTATTCTGGTTTGGGAACGTCAGTCAACCAGTAGGTGCCGAGTCTTTCACTCCTTGTGACATTTTTTAAAAACCAGTCGGCGATTCTTATAAAATGATCGCGTTTTACTGATAGTTGTGTTTTTAAATATGAATGAAATACTGCCAGTCCATATTGACCTATGGAAATCGGATAATAATGTAAACTAGGCGTCTCGATATCGATATAGGTCGCGTTAAGGGGTATGCCTTCATTATCGAATTCTTTCAGAAGTTTATTAAGCTTTTTAAAATTTTCCTCAAAAACGAAATAATATTGACCAAGCTTTGCTGACGTTAAATCGCTACTCACTTTATAGATTACACGCGGTTGAAAAAGATCACCTTTTAACTTTTTCAACATAAACCATTTTTTCTTGAGTTTCATGCGGTCTGTTTTTCCAGAATCTTAGCCAGTTTACCAGTCAGATAACGACGTGAATATTTCTCAATATTCCGATCCGCCCCGATTGTCTTTTCCTTTCTCACCCAACATTTGAACCGTTCACGGATAATTTGAGTGAAATCGTCTGAGTATGAACTCATTATTCCGGCATTCGTGTCTCTCAATATTTTAGCGGCATCGCAGTCTTCCGGGCCTATCCCAAGGATAAAATTGCCCGTCGCAAGGTACTCAAAAATTTTACCGGTCAGAATACCTTGATTATTAGGGGTATCAGGAATAATAAGCAATAACATGTTTGAGTTTACAATGCGCGTGATTAATTCCCGATGTGGCAAATATGGTTTAATATTTATTACATCGTTTCTGTTAAACGCCGCGATTTCTGCGACATGCTGTTGGTGAACGCCTCCATAAATATTTACCTTGATCTGGTCAAGTATAGCCGTTTCGAGTTTTTTCAATGCCGCCAAGAAAGCCGTCAACGGTTGATCCTTACCGATACTACCGGAGTAAGTGATTATGAACTGTGAGCCTTCGGTCTTGCTTATATTCTTAAAATCTTCCGCATCGAATCCGTTCACGATCACTTGACATTCTTTGCTGGTTTTATTTCTTAATATATTTGCCAATGAATCGCTGACCGTTATCAATTCATCAGCCGCATTGAGGATGGTTTTTTCCAACAGACGGTTAATAAAACGCGCTGGACGCAGCGCTTTTATATCTCTCTGCCAGAAAGCCTCCGTCCAGGGATCCCGTAAATCCGCTATCCATCGACATCCAGTTCGACGCGAAATATAGCGGCCAATAAATTGTAACGAATGAGGCGGGGATGATGAAAACACCACTGAAATATCTTCTGCTCGGACGATTTCCTTACCAATTTTTCGAGCAAAGGGTATCCAGCCGACCCGGGCATCTGGCAAGAAAATATTCACCCGCACCCATTTTCCAAAGCGAGCAGACCAATTATCTTTAGCGTCTTGATTAAGTATATAGGTTGGAATAGGCTGATCTGTATTTTTACCAGTGATTTTTTTAAAAGTTTTAAATGGTTCAAAAGTGTGCGTTCGATAGACCTGTATTCCACCCGGAGTTTCATTGCAGAGACTCTCATCAATCGCCGGATAATTACCATTCTCTACAGTCAGAATTACCGGCTCCCAACCGAATTCCGGCAGATATTTGGCGAACTTCAGAACTCGTTGCACACCCGGGCCGCCGGCCGGCGGCCAGTAATAGGTAATCAGCAAGACCTTTTTCATCACATAATTCCTAGTCGATAATCCGATATTTAAGTAATATCCAGATCGCTTTCAGACCGTCCCGCCAACTAATTTTTTTCCCTTCTTGGATACTTCGCGGATAATATGAGATCGGAATTTCTTTGATTAAAATGCCTCTTTTAGCGACTTTAGCCGTCACCTCGGGGCAAAACTCAAATCCTTTGCACTTCAGATTGATGGACTTTAACAACCGACTGTCAAAAACCTTATAACAGGTTGACTCGTCAGTCAATCTCTGAAAATACAATAAATTCGTGAGTAAAGACAAAAACACGCCACCTAAATAAAAACGACGATAGGAATGCCGATTTTGCTTGTTCAAAAACCGGGAGCCATAGACGACTTTTACAACTCCAGCCCTGAAAGGCTCAATGAGTTTCAGATAATCCTCGGGATCGTATTCCAGATCAGCATCCTGGATTATCGTTATGTCGCCCGCAACCAGCGAAATAGCCGCCCGAATCGCGGCGCCCTTACCGTAATTTTTATCCTGATAAATGACCTTGACATTATCCGTTTGCTCATATTTTTTCAGTAGAGTCCGGGTGCCGTCAGTCGAGCCGTCGTCAACAATAATGATCTCTTTCTCGATGGGAGCCTGCCTAACCTTCGTAAAAATCTGGTGAAGAGTTTTTTCCTCATTATACATGGGTATGATTACGGACAATCTCATCTAAATTTTCTCTCCAAAAATATATGTCCCGCTAAATAAAAATTTCCAACTCAATTTGAAATATTCTCAAGTATCAATTATTATCAAACCTTTAGTTTGATTTACTCATTAATGAAGATTGGGCTTC
>JALOAB010000261.1 GCA_023229045.1 Fidelibacterota bacterium | reverse complement strand
ATTTCGACCAGAAAGGGGTGACGATGCGAGTCGGAGATATACGACGGCTGGGATCTTTCGATTAAGAGGATACTATGAATATTAAAGTATTTGTGAAAAAAGATCGTGAGAAGTCGCTCCTGCGTCAGCATCCCTGGCTCTTTTCGGGTGCGATTGACAAGATTGTTGGCGAACCGCAATCCGGCGAAACCGTTGAGTTGCGGGCCAATGACGGTCGTTTCCTGGGACGCGGCGCCTGGTCGCTCCAATCGCAGATTGCCGTGCGCGTCTGGAGTTTTGATCCGGATGAAGCCATTGACGCTGATTTCTTTCGCCGCCGGTTGACTCAGACCATTACCCAACGTGAATCGCTATTTTTTCCGGGCGTGACCGATGCGATGCGCCTGGTGAATGCCGAATCCGACGGTCTGCCGGGCTTGATTGTCGATCGCTACGCCAATTATCTGGTAGTCCAATTTTTATCAACCGGCGCGGAATTCTGGCGTGAAACGATTGTCGCGGTGCTGGCTGACATTCTCCCGATCTCCGGGATTTATGAGCGTTCAGATGTGGATGTTCGCGGGAAAGAAGGTCTGTTGCCGCGGAAAGGTTTATTGCAAGGCGCCGAACCGCCGGGTTATATCGAGATTCACGAAAATTCACGACGTTTTTTAGTCGATATTCGTAACGGACATAAGACCGGTTTTTACCTCGATCAACGCGACAATCGTCAAAAAATCACCGAATTCGCCACCGGACGGGAAGTGCTGAATTGCTTCGCTTATAGCGGCGGATTCGCGATTGCGGCGCTGTCAGCCGGCGCGGCCAAAGTGACTAATGTGGAATCATCCGCCGATGCGCTGGAATTAATGGACAAGAATATTTTGTTGAATGAACTGAATCCGGCACAAGTCGAAAATATTGAGGATGACGTCTTCGTTGTTTTGCGCAAATTCCGCGATCAGGCACGTTCGTTCGATCTGATCGTGCTCGATCCGCCCAAATTTGCCGAATCGAAAAGTCAACTCGAGCGCGCCAGCCGCGGCTACAAAGACATCAACCTGCTGGCGTTCAAATTACTGCGACCAAGCGGAGTGCTGTTTACTTTTTCCTGTTCGGGGCAGATGAAGCCGGAGTTGTTTCAGAAAATTGTGGCCGATGCGGCTTTGGATGCCGGAAAATCGGCGCAGATTCTTGCGCGTCTAAATCAATCTACCGATCACCCGACCGCCTTAAATTTCCCCGAAGGCCATTATCTCAAGGGACTGATCTGCCGAATAGTTTAATAGTTGCGAGTTACGGGTTGCGAGTTAACAGTTACCTGTCACCTGTTACCTGTTACTAATAACTCATCACGTCTTACGCTTTACGATTTACGCGTAACGTTACCCGCGGATCATAGTCAGCAACATCTTGAAGCGTTTGATGGCTTTTACGGCATGTGGCTGATTGGCTGGCATGATGATAATTTCACCAGCTTTGACAATGAATGGCTGACCGGCAATCGTGATCTCGGCTTCACCATCGATAACATTTACCAATGCGTCGAAAGGCGCAGTATGTTCACTGAGACGCTGACCTTGATCGAAAGCGAAAAAGGTCACATTACCGACTGGTCGATCGAGCAAGGTACGACTTACAATCGAACCGGTCTGGTAATCGGCCAGTTCATGAAGCTTACGCGTCTGAGCAGTAGTTGATTCCGAATTATTAATTTGATTCATGCGATCCACCTTTAAAATTTTATTTACCTGGTTTGATACGCTTCGGGCTTTCCGGTTGCAATAAAAGACGAAATACAGTATTTACAAAAGATAAAATTTGAGTTAAAAAGTGAATTTCCGACTGAAATCTAAATCAGGGAATTTTCTTCGCGTTTTTGGATTCCATTCTGTCGGCAATTTCGGGATAGTATTTTTTGAGGCATTCCGGACAAATGCCATGCGAGAAATCGACATCAGAATGGGAATGAATATAGGTTTCGACTTCGCTCCAGTAACCCTTATCGTCCCGGATTTTTTTACAGTGCGAACAGATCGGCAACAGACCGCTGAGAGTCTTGACCTGGTTGAGGGCTTCCTGCAGGTCACGGATAAGTTTTTCACGTTCAGCCTCAGCCTTTTTCTTTTCGGTAATATCGCGCAGGACCAGGCTTTTACCGATGATTTGAGAAAAGCGGTCATGCAGGACGGAGAGGCGTAGTTCGAATTGACGGTCAGGCTGGATATGGCCGAGATCAATTTCGACCTGGGCATAATCATTGGATTGCAGTAACTCATCCAGATTGGCGACCAGCGGAAAGAATTGAGTGACATTCCGTCCGATTATCTGTTTCGGTGTAAGTTTGAAAATTGTAGCCGAAACCGAATTAATATCAACGATTATATTATCAGAATCCAGTACGATCAGGCCGTCGATCATGTTTTCTACGAGTAAAGTGTGAGCAATTGGAGCGATCTTGAATAATTTCAACCGCAGAATAGCCCAGGTAAGTATTACTCCTGATAATGCAAATCCCGCCGGCGCCCAATCCAAACCGGGAATCGGATTCGGTCCAAAAACATAGACCAGGTTGCCGATTATCGGTATCAAAGCACCGATTATAATAGCAAGATTGTGAAATGTATAAAATGAGCCCGATTTAAATGCTGTTTTGAGCAGGAAATACATTGCGATGATGATCAGGATATATTCATACATCAAGATCATCCACCAGATAAATCCATGTTCGTAAATAGCAATATTAATAACAGGATTAATTGTAATGTTAGTATAGAGTAAGTGAGTCAAAGGATCTGTAAACGCCAGAACAATTGTTATGAAAGACATAATCGCGAGCAGTAAAAGGATCTTCTTTGATATCCGCTTCTGTTGGCGATTGTATTCAACGGCAAACAGGGAAAAGAAGGGTGGAACCAGACAAGTACCGATAAAAGCAATTGCAGTCCACAATTGTTTAAGAGGCAAAGTCGTTGCCGCTGATTCGAACAGGATACCAAATGCCCATTCAGCCACTGCAATTTCGAGCAGAATCAACCAAATTACGCCTCTAAACTTGCGGCGTGGCCAGAGTACGATAGCGATAATTATCGCAATGCAGATTGTTGCAATTAAAATAAGGCTATAGATGTTGAATGAATATTCGTTCATTTTTGCCCAAAATATGCATTTTGAAAATAATGATACTTTTACTATTTACAAAGAAATTAACATGGCAATTTAATCGCGGCGGAAGGTGTTAATAAGATTAGAGTTGATATGCAGAAAATGATGGCAAATGGCTTCGCCTCAGCCGGATAATCACCATTCGGTAACTACTGATCGGCAACTGCCTGACCATAGTTAATCACCTGCTCCAGATGAAAATAGTCGAGCAGATGTTCATAAACCAGAGCTGTAGCCAGGTAATAGTCGCTGAAATCCGGATTAGCTCCGGGGTGGCGCGCAATCTGGTTTTTATAATTGTGAGTCAGATCGGGTAAAATCTTTTGC
>JALOAB010000260.1 GCA_023229045.1 Fidelibacterota bacterium | reverse complement strand
GATTTGTACCGTCTCAAAATTTCCTCGCAAGGCGGCGGCACGATCACAAGCGTAACTCTTAAAAACTATAATATGATTTCGGGGCGCGATACCAGTCTAGTTGAATTAGTGCCGACCTCTGAAGGGCAACGACTTTATCTAAAATATATTACCAGCAATGGAGACCCCGGACTTATTGATCAAAACTTTAGCGTTCTGCCCGGACGACCACAAGATAGCAAAAATTATTTTCGTTTAAACAATAATGACAGCTTAACCATTAATTTCGCGCTGAAGTCCGGGAAAAATATTCTTGTAAAACGAGCGTTCACATTTTATGGCAACCAGTATATTATCCAAACGATTAACGATCTCGATGGAATGCAAGACGACATGGCCTCTGATAAATACGAACTCATCTGGGAGGGTGGCTTAGCCTATACCGAAGCTTTGTTAAAAGACGATGTATTTTACTCAAAGGCGTCGGCTTTTGGTGGAGGGGAAACCGATAATCTGGACATCAAGTCAGGAAAATCCGGACAGACCAACTTGATCGGCGCCACTCAGTGGACAGCTATAAAAACCAAGTACTTCGCCGCGGCTTTTATCCCTAATCGTTCAGCCGAGGGTTATCGACTTACGGGAACCGGCGCCCCGATCAAGGGCAAGGATTTTCTTAAAGTTTTCAATATGTATTTAACCCTGAGCGCTTCTTCTGCCGCTGAGGTTAAAATTTTTCTGGGTCCACTTGATTATAGCATTGTCAAAGACATCGCGCCGAGCTTCGACAAGCTTATGAATTTCGGATTTAGCTTGATCCGCCCGATCAGCAAGGCGGTTCTGTGGGTGTTTACTACAATGCATCGCGTGATTCCAAATTATGGCTGGGTCTTGATCATATTTTCCATTCTTCTTAAAATCGGATTGACCCCGCTCACAAACACCTCCACCCGCTCGATGAAAGAAATGCAAAAACTCCAGCCGCAGATTGCCCTATTACATGAAAAATATGGTTCCGATCCCCAGCGCGAAAACACTGAAAAAATGAAGCTATTTCGTGAACATAATATTAATCCGATGGGCGGGTGTTTGCCGATTTTATTACAAATGCCGATACTCTGGGCATTATTTATCGTATTCCGGACTACTATCGAACTGCGACAAGCCCCTTTCATTTTCTGGATAACAGATCTTTCAGCGCCCGATACAATTTTTACTTTACCTTTTGCCATTCCGATTTATGGCAGTCAGGTCAATGTTCTGCCAATCATCATGGCGCTCTCTCAGTTTGTTCAGCAGAAAATCTCGGGTGCGTCTGGAAACCAACAGCAGAAGGTCATGATGTACTTCATGACCGTTTTCTTCTTTTTCCTGTTTAATCAATTTCCATCCGGACTCAATTTGTATTATACTCTCTATAATGTGCTTTCAATTGTTCAACAAAAATATTTTCCGCCAAAACCCAAGCCCAAGAAAGCCCGCAAAAGCACTCTCGAAAACCTGCGCCAGTATCAAATGAAGATGAAGCGCCGTTAATTCAAAACCGGCTATGTCTTCCAATTTTACAATTATAGCCCTTTCGACTCCTCCGGGGCTCGGTGCCTTGGCGATAATACGGCTTTCCGGTCCGCGAGCGCTAGATATTTTATATCACCTTACAAGATCGTCAATCAAGCTAAGTCCAAGAGTTGCGCATAATTTGAATATCTTTGAGGGCAATGATGTTTTGGATAATGCGATCATCATATTTTACAAAGAACCCGCTTCTTATACTGGTGAAGATCTTGTCGAAATTAGCTGTCACGGAAGCCCTTTCATAATTAACAAAATCATCGAACTGTGTACAAAAAAGGGGGCGGCTCTGGCGCAACCCGGCGAATTCACGCGGCGCGCTTTTATCAATGGCAAAATTGATTTAACCCAGGCCGAGGCGGTAGCCGATCTTGTTTTCTCACAGACCCAATCAGCTCATAAAGCCGCAATGCATCTGCTTGAAGGAGATGTTGGACGCGAAATAGAGACCTTGAGAAAAGATTTGATTGATCTTATATCTATTCTTGAATTAGAATTAGATTTTGCCGATAACGAAATCGATCCCCTTCCTATTAGCGATCAGATTATAATGCTTGATAAAATATTAAAAATCAATAATTTCCTGCTAAATTCATATTCTTGCGGTAAAATAATCAAACAGGGCGCCCTGGTGCCTATTATTGGGCCGCCCAATAGTGGGAAATCAAGCCTTTTGAATGCTTTATTAAACAAAGAGCGGGCTATTGTAACCCCCTATCCGGGAACCACCCGCGACTCATTAGAAGAAACCGTTCAAACCGGCGGCTACCTTTTGCGCCTGCTCGATACCGCGGGCATTCGCAAAACCAAGAATCCGATTGAAAAGCTTGGTATCAATCGAACTAAAGATTGCATTAATAAGGGCGACATTGTACTGTTTGTTGTTGATGTCACCGGACCCATTAAAAGAGATTGGTCAAATTATTACAAACGAGAAAACGTAATAACTGTAATAAATAAAATCGATATTGCATCAAAAGAAGAAATTGCGAGATACGATATGCATTTTAAAAGGCATCCGCACGTGCAGATTTCTGCTAAAAACCGTATCGGTATCGATAACATAAAAAGCATAATTGCTAAAATGCTTTCACTAAAAACCGGGTCTAGCGATAGCCTTATAATTACCAACCAAAGGCAGGCTCAAAATCTCAGGGTTGCGAGATCCTATTTGCTAAACGCGAAGAAGCACCTTAATTACAACCTGTCGCCGGAAATTATTATTGCCGATCTGCGACAGGCGCTTGGTGAATACGATAAAATACTCGGGAAAACCTCGACCGAAGAGATATTAAACAATATTTTTCAGAACTTTTGCATCGGCAAGTAACGTTTCACATGAAACCAACAGATTATGATATTGTCGTTGTGGGCGGTGGACATGCCGGTTTGGAAGCCGCCCTATCTTCAGCCAGAATGGGCATTTCAACACTTTTGGTTACCCAAAACCTTTCCACAGTTGTCATGATGTCGTGCAACCCCTCGATTGGCGGGTTGGCCAAAGGGCATCTGGTAGCTGAAATCGATGCGCTTGGCGGAGAAATGGCACGCCTTATCGATCATGTGGGAATACAGTTTAAAATGCTTAATAAATCCAAGGGGCGGGCGGTCTGGTCGCCACGCGCCCAGGCTGACAAATTGAAATACTCCCAGCTGGCAATTAAAGTCTTACAGGATCAGGAGCACTTGGCGATCCTTGAAGATACGGCGATTGACATCATTGTGAATAAACAGGTTGTAAATGGTGTTAGGTTGGTGAAAAATGGAGACGTTTTTTGTCGGGCTGTTATTCTAACTTGTGGCACTTTTCTAAGTGGATTAATCCATATCGGCTTGCAACACCAGCAAGGTGGTCGCATCGGAGAAGAGCCGGTGGTCGGGCTCACCGAAGCTCTTGCTCGGCACGGTATTTTAGCCGGTCGCCTAAAGACCGGTACCCCTCCCCG
>JALOAB010000018.1 GCA_023229045.1 Fidelibacterota bacterium | reverse complement strand
GATATCTTTACAGCTATCTTAAGACCTAAAAATGCTATTATTATGAACACATTTCATTGCGAAAAAAAGAACCATAATCTATTGACTCAGATCGGCTACAAACTTACAGATAGGAGAGTCGATCGTAGAATCTGTATTTCGCAGACAGTTGCCCGAAGTTATTACAATCATGGTTTAAAAAGTCCCTATTCTGTTATATATAATCCTATAAATATTGAAAGGCTTACTGTACCAGTTAACCGGATGGAATTAAGAAAGCGCATGGGATTTGACAAGAATGATAAAATCTTGATAAATGTGGGGAGAATAATAAAATGCAAGGGGCAGAGACATCTGATCGAAATGATGCCGTATTTATGCCGTTTATTACCTCGAGTAAAACTGCTTTTAGTCGGAGATGGTTCGCAATATAATATTTTAAAAAAATTAATAGATAAATATAATTTAACAAATACTGTTTATTTGTTAGGTTACAGACACGACGTACAAGAATTATTAACAATATCCGATTTATTTGTATATTCCGCCCAGTGGGAAGGTTTAGGTATGGCGGTGATAGAAGCAATGGCATCAGGAATCCCGGTTCTCGCGCATCCGTTACCGGCACTTAAAGAGTATATTATCGATGGTAAGAATGGTTATTTTTGCAATATTCATGACAGGGAATTATTTGCAAAAAAAATATATAAAGTACTGACTGATTCAATAAATACAGAAAAGGTAACCACAAATGCATTCCAGACTGTTTTAAAGAACTTTTCCGTCGATAAAATCGTAAAGCAATATATCGAATTATATAAACGGCTGATCGATGTGAAATGAAAGTTGAAATGTAAAAAGAAATGAAGGTTGTATTATTCTCGAATACTAGCTGGTATTTATTCAATTTTCGCTTGCCGTTAATAAAAGTATTAATGAAGCATGGTTATCAAGTAGTCACTATCGCACCTCAAGATGATTATACTTCTATGATAACATCCGAGGGAATTATCCACTACAACGCTTCGATAGATCGGCGAGGATTGACAATAATTCCCAATTTGAAAACCATTATTTCGGTATACCGTTTATATCATAGCCTCAATCCTGATATTGTAATCCATTTTACAATTAAACCGGTAATATTCGGAACGCTCATAGCTAGATTATGTACCAGAGCGAAAATTATAAACAATGTAACCGGGTTGGGCTATGTTTTTATTGGAACGACATTTTTACATACTTTCTTACGACCATTTGTTCAGTGGATGTATAAATGTATCCTTAGATTATCAAGTTTGCTCATATTTCAGAATAAAGCTGACCGCGATTTTTTCATTAAATCTAAAATAATAACACAAAAAATACCTTCAAGCGTTTTAATCAGCGGCTCGGGAGTTGATCTGGGGAAATTTCATAGAAATGGAGATAAAGAAGTAGATCCGGAAGTTCATTTTATTCTGATCGCTCGAATGTTGTACGATAAAGGTATTCAGGAATTTATTGATGCGGCTGAAGTAGTTCAGAAGACATATAGTAATGTCGTTTTTCATCTGGTAGGCGATATTGATAGAGGCAACCCAACTGCGATCACGATGGAGACAATAAGCAGGTGGATTGAACGGGGGATCGTTAATTATCATGGAAGAGTCGATAATATAGTTCCTCTATTAGCAAATGCCGATGTTTTTGTTTTACCATCATATAGGGAAGGACTCTCACGATCAATTATTGAAGGTATGGCGATGGAACTTCCAATAATTACTACCAACGTACCAGGCTGTAGAGAGACTGTGATAGAATATGAAAATGGTTTGTTGATCAGGCCGTATAATGTCCCGGATTTAATCGAGGCTATCACATTTATGATAAAGAATCCGGAACAACGTTTAAAAATGGGAAAAAAGTCAAGGCAAATTGCTGAAAGTAAGTTTGATGTAGAAATAATCAATAAAAAGTATATATATTATCTATCAAAATTCTGATAAAAGCACCTATTGATGGTGATATTAAAGAAGGATAGCTAGGATATGTATGTTCGGTTGCTCAGGAAAGATGAAAATGTAACCTTTGACGAATTTATATCCTCATCCAAATACTCGAGTATATATCAGTCTTTTCAATGGGGAGAAATCCGGAAATACGATGATTGGGACGTTGTCAGATTAATTGCGGTAGATTCAAAACAAATCGTTGGAGCGCTATCTTGTTTATATAGGAAAACGCCGTTATTTTCTAAACGCATATATTACATTCCACGTGGTCCGATATTGGACTTCACTAGTAAAAATGCGTATGATATTTTTGATGCGCTTTTTTTAAAAATAGCGGAATTTGCCCGCCGTGAAAATGGATTGTATATCAGATTAAGCCCGAATATCGAGCAGATGGCTCATTTTTACGATTTTATAATTAAGTATAATTTATATCGCGTTCGCTATCCGATTTTACATAGTACTACATATCGACTTGATCTTTCAAAAACAGAAGATCAATTGTTTAAATCAATGGAAAGTCGTGTAAAATATGACATCAGAAGGGCTGTCCGTGAAAATGTGAATATTATTTCTGATGATGGTGGCGAGGAATATTTAGAGGCGTTTTATTGTCTTTTAGATCAAGTATCTGTTCGAAATAAATTCCCAATATATTCGTACGAAATGATGCAATACATTTGGCAGTTATTGACTTCCTTGGAAATGTGTAAAATCTTTCTAGCCAGAATCAATGACAAAATTGTTTCCGGTGCATTTTTATTGTTATTTGGTGATAAATGTATTTATCAGTGGGGCGGCTCGATACGAACTAAAATAAATCCTAATCAGCTATTGCATTGGGAAATTATGCGCTGGGCAAAATCAAAAGGTTTTCGAATATACGATCTGCAGGGGATTCCGGAAAATGTTAAGGAAGGCGATGAGTTATGGGGAATATATCTGTTCAAGCGTGGATTTGGAGGGCAACGGACTCAACTAGTTGGTGAATACGATTATATCCTTTCTCCTGCATTATATAGGGTTTGGCAAATAATCGAACCTAAGTATCCATTAATAAAAAAATATTTATTAAAGGCAAGGAAGGAAAAATGAATAACAGTTTAATTTTAGCCTATCATAGGGTGCTTCCCGATGATATGGCGCGCTTGAGGCGTCCCCTGGCAATCAGTACAGAACAGTTCGAGAAACAGATACAATGTTTAGTAAATCAGGGATGGCGAAGTCTGACATTATCGGAGTACTCAGATTTTTATATTTCAAAAAAGAGGAAGCCTGATAAGATTTTCGTAATTACATTTGATGATGGTTATCGCGATAATTATTATTATGCATTTCCTGTTTTAAAAAAATATAACATGAAAGCAACTGTCTTCTTGGTTGCTGGATCATTGTTCAATCCAAATGCATTACGTTTTGAGTATACTCCAGACATACATAATGTCACAGATATGGATTACTTTATTACTTTAGAGCAGTTGAAAGAAATGGCTGATTACGGGATCGAATTTGGGTCGCATACGATAACTCATCCGCGATTGGATACTATTGGATTGGATGAAGCCGGGCGCGAGATTCATAAGTCAAAAGAAATCTTAGAACATCATCTTAATCGCCAGGTTAAGGCTTTCTGTTACCCTTATGGAGCATTCAACGATAGCGTTATCGCACTCGTTTCAAAATGTGGATACCAGTGTGCGGTTGTTACACCGAACCGACCTGGAATTAAAGACAATCAATATACCCTGAATCGTATTGGAGTATATAATTCGAACTCTCTATTAAAATTCAAATTAAAATGTTCGCATATTTTTATTTACATCCGAAAAGCAGAACTCTGGTTTATGTTGAAGCATTTAGCAATGGGTGTCGGGAAAAGAAGATATGTATAAGATATTTAATAAAAGGAAAGTTTATCCGAATAAAATTAATTTTCCTTTTTTATTTCACCAATTAAAAAGACTTGACCTCATAAAAAAAAACTCGTACATTTACACCGCATGAGAAAAGAAGAGGATAAAGACTAAAACAACTTGGTACCGGCCTCGATTCTTTAAATAATCCCGAAATTCAACAACTTTAACAAAACGGCAAATTCAATGTTGAAGATGAGATTATAATTTTCAGAGTTAGGATCTTTAGTTGAAGAACGAAGTGACATTATTATTTATCATCGTAGTCTTTTTAGCGACTTATATATGTGCGCTAGTATTGACCTATCTGGCGCGCAAAATAGCTCACCGGTATCACATCGGTGATTTACCGGGCGAACGCAAAGTTCACAAAGTATTCATGCCATACTTAGGTGGCGTGGCAATTTTCCTTTCAATTATTGTTGGCATTTTATTATCGATTTATCTCTTGCCAATCGTAGCTGAAAACGTACCGCGACGCTATTATTTCCTGGGAATTACCGGAATTTTAATTGCACTGGTTGGTTTGTACGATGATCTTAAGAAGATGCGTTTTTCGACTAAATTCTATTTTCAGATTATTGCGGCTGTCATCGTGGTTTTAGGAGGCTTAAGATTTGAATCTCTGTATATTCCGATTATAGGTGAAATCGAGTTAGGTTGGTTTTCAATTATCTTTACGATATTCTGGATTGTATTTATCACCAATGCGATGAATTTATTAGACGGATTGGATGGTCTGGCGGCTGGTGTTACTACAATAATTTTCCTGACTTTTACTTTGATAGCGTTACATTCCGGCCGAACGTTAGTAGCACTGATCACTCTATTATTTATTGCGGCCAATTTAGGATTTTTAAAATTTAATTCTCATCCGGCTTCGATCTTTATGGGAGACACCGGTTCGCTTTTTATTGGATTCTCTACCGCAATTCTTTCTTTGGAAGTTGGACGGATTGGCCATACTGATTGCCTGGATATTATCATTCCGGTCATGGTTATGGCAGTGCCGATACTGGATACTACAATTTCTTTTTTCCGCCGGACCAGTAAACACATGCATCCATTTATGGCGGACAAAGAACATATTCATCATCGCTTGATGTCGGTCGGATTTTCGCATAAGAATGCAGTCAAGGCGATGTATTTTCTGAGTATTGTCATGGGCTTCATTGGGTATTCATTCGTTTTTCTTGATAACCGGGCGATTATGACGATTTTAATCGGTGGAGCAATTTTAGTTGGCATAATGATCCGACGGCTGGGTTATTTTGAAATTGAGAAGAATCTGATTGTTGTACCAAACGGAGAAAATAACGGCAATGGCAAAACCAATGGCAAGAATGGTAACGGACATTCCGAACAAAATTTCATTCCATTTGATACATCGCAATTTGTCCAATCATTTATTTTCTTCATAAGCGACCTGATTTTCATCGTTGGTTCATTTTTAGCGATTTATTTTTTACAGGTTACCAGGTGGCTTTTACCGGAACAGATATTGACTCCGTACAATTTAGTGTTGTGGATATCATGGTCGGTGATTTATTGGACATCGCTACTCGGCTTGAATAATCTTTATCGGATTGAATGGGATACTTCTCGTATCGATGAAATATTTACGGTATTTAAGATCGTATTTTTCGGTACATTGTTTTTATTTTTTCTGAGTTTTGAGTTCAAAATCCCATTCCTTCCATCGAGGCGGGCATTTCTGCCTTATGGTATTTTACTCGTCACCGGACTAAGTGTCGGTCGTTTATTTTTAATTACAATTTTGAAAAAATATAATCTGTTGGATTTTAAAAGACGCCCGACCCTGATCATCGGCGCTTCCCGTCGGGCGCTGAATGTCGTCAGGAAGATTAATTCGGTGCCCGAGTTGAAGTTCAATATCATCGGACTGATCGATGACCATGCCAATGGGAATATTGGGAAACTGATCGAAGGGATACCGGTTCTGGGTAGTTATGAAAATATTCCCGAGCTAGTTAAAAAACGGAAAATCAAAGAGGTCATCATCGCCTTAGATGATAACAACATGAATAAGGTGATAGACTTACTCGATTTATTTTCACAATACAGTGTATCGATCAAATTATTGCCCGATTTCTATAATTTGCTGACCGGATTCCGGACCAGTCATATTTATGGGGTTTCGCTGATTAAATTCTTCGGTTCCAATATGAAATCCTGGGAATGGGTTTTAAAGCGGGTAATCGATATAATAATCTCACTATTCGTACTGATTTTGTTTTTCCCGGTATGGTTGGCAATATGTGTAATTATTAGAATAGATTCCCCGGGGCCGGTTTTCTATAAGCAAAAGAGAATTGGAAAAAATCGCCGCGAATACGAGGTTTTTAAATTCCGCTCGATGATTCACGGCGCTGAGCAAAAAACCGGTCCGAAATGGGCTGAAAAAGGTGATCCACGCATTACGCGCTTTGGGCGCTTTTTACGAAAAACCGGTCTGGACGAGATTCCGCAGTTTCTAAATGTATTGATTGGCGATATGAGTATCGTTGGACCACGTCCCGAACGCGAACATTTTGTGAATGATTTGGAGCGTTCGATTCAATTCTATTCACGGCGTTTAATAATCAAGCCCGGAATTACCGGATGGGCTCAGATCAAATATAAATATGACGAGACGATTGACGATGTTCGTGAAAAACTGCGCTATGACCTATATTATATTGAGAATATGTCGGTTTTACTGGATTTAAAGATCATCATTCAGACACTTCTCATCGGTCTGCGCCGCAAGCACCGCGCGGATTTTATTTAGGTTATTTTACCGGAATAAACCTAACCGATAGAATAACCACTATTATCATTTAAAAATATTTTCTATTTTATAGGTCAAATTGGAGCTCAAATGTTAGATATAAAATTAATCAGAAATGAACCGCAAAAATACCGTCAGGGATTGGAAGCCAAGAATGCCGGAGACCGATTAGCCGAACTCTTGAAATGGGACGCAGAAAGGCGTCAATGTACCGCGCAGGGCGATGAATTAAAAGCCATTCGCAACCGGGTCAGCGATGAAATCGGTCAAATGAAGAGAAATGGACAGCCTGCCGAGGAAAAAGTGCTGGAAATGAAAAAGGTCGGTCAAAAAATCGATACTATCGATAAAAAGCTTAAGGATATTGAAAACCAGATCAATGAGATTCTGATTGCTTTGCCGAATATCCCGCATTCGAGTGTGAAAATCGGCAAGACCGCCGCTGATAATGTTACCGTTAAGGAGTGGGGGCGGCAACCGGAGTTTGATTTTCCGCTGAAAGATCATCTTGATTTGGCTGAAGCGCTTGGAATTCTGGATTTTAAGAGAGCCGCAAAAGTATCCGGTGCCGGTTTCCCGCTGTATACCGGCGATGGGGCGACTCTGGAGAGGGCGCTGATCAATTTCATGCTTGATTTCCATCGCAATAAACATGGATATAAGGAAATCTTTCCGCCATTTATGGTGAGTCGCGAATCGGCTTTTGGAACCGGTCAATTGCCGAAGCTCGCCGAAGATATGTATCGGGTAGATGAGGAAGACCTGTTCCTGATTCCAACCGCCGAAGTCCCGGTGACCAACATCCATCGCAACGAAATTTTACCGGAGGATACTCTTCCGCTTAAATATACCGCTTACTCGGCTTGTTTCCGGCGTGAGGCTGGTTCTTATGGTAAGGAAACGCGCGGTTTGTCGCGGGTTCATCAGTTCAACAAGGTTGAGTTAGTTTGGTTTACTACGCCTGAGAATTCATATCAGATTCATGAACAACTACTCCAGGACGCGGAAGAGATTTTGCAGGTCTTGAACTTGAGTTATCGCGTCGTAGCGCTTTGTTCGGGCGACCTGAGTTTTGCGGCCGCTAAGTGTTATGATATTGAAATCTGGGCGCCCGGAAGCGGTAAATATTTCGAAGTTTCCAGTGTCAGCAACTTTGAGGATTTCCAGGCGCGCCGGGCTAATATTCGCTACCGCCGAACTTCCGATAATAAGGTGGATTTTGTTCATACTTTGAATGGTTCGGGTGTGGCGACTCCGCGTTTGATGATTGCCTTGCTCGAAAACTGTCAAACGCCGGAAGGGACGATCATCATTCCGCAAGCTCTCCAAAAATATACCGGATTCAGTCAAATCGGGACCCAAAAATGACTCGTGAACGCAAATTACGACGATTGCTCTGCGAGATTGGTAAGAAGGTGTACGCCAGCGGTTATGTGGCGGCTAACGACGGCAACCACAGCGTTCGCCTGAATTCGGATATGATTTTAATTACACCGACAAACGTCTCCAAAGGCGCGATGACGCCTAAAATGATTGCCAAAATTAGTCCATCCGGTATTAGTCGGGATAAAAATCAACCAACCTCAGAATATCGTTTGCATTTGGCTATTTATAAACAATGGAATTGGATTAATGCCATTATCCATACTCATCCACCTTATGCCACAGCCTGGGCTATTACCGGGCAAGGATTATCCGCGCCAATTCTTCCGGAGGCCGTTTTGACGATTGGTCAGATACCATTAGTGCGATATGAATCGCCAGCGACACAGGAATTGGCGGATCTGGTCGCCGCCGCAATTAAGGAGCATGATGTCGTAATCATGCAAAATCATGGATTGGTCGCCGTCGGGAGAGACTTGATGGACGCATTTTATAAAACAGAACGCGCCGAACACATTTTTCGGATAATGACGATTGCCAAACAATTGGGAGAAATCAGGCATCTCAATCCAGCCGAAATTGAAGAACTGTATCGACTGTATAATGTTCCTGAAAGATACCGGATAAATTACTAATAGTTATTGAAGTTCATGGCTGTCAAATGATCAGAAATCTATTCGCGGTAGTCTGGATTGTCCTTAGCACGACTGTACTGGGTAGCCTGAGCATCGCATTTCCGCCATCTCACAATTTACTAATGCGTAAATGGTCGCAGATGCTCCTGCAATTAATTGGAATCAAAGTCCGGATATACGGATTGCAGAATATTAAAGACCGCAATTCAAAAGTCATTATTATGAACCACGAGAGCGCTCTGGATATCCCGATATTGACGGCGGCATTACCACTCCGTATCCGTTTTATGGCTAAAAAAGAGCTATTTCGGATCCCACTTTTTGGCTGGGCGATAAATCTGGCGCGCCATATACCAATTGACCGCGGTAATCCACGTAAATCGATTGCAGTCATTAACCGTGTTTCAGATGAATTGATCCGCCAACGTTATAGCATCGTCGTCAGTCCGGAAGGCACTCGCAGTTACGACGGCAAAATTGCACCTTTCAAGAAGGGTGCATTTCGTCTGGCCGAAATCCATAATCTGCCAATTATGCCGGTATTAATTCTGGGCGCCAGGCACTGTGTACCTAATAAAAGGATTGCCATAAATCCCGGGATTGTCGAAGTCCATATTGGGAAAGTAGTTCACCTGAAAGATTATCCGTCAATGAATGCCGGTATAACTGATTTGCGTGATAAGATGATCGCCCGGAAGGAACAGTACGAGGAAAAGAGGGGGCAAAGTCGGATTGATTAATTGTATCCCAAACCGGATAGCCGAACCGGATCTATTGATAACCAGTAAGGAGAAAACCCTATATAAAGCCTGGCTGAATCAGGAATTTAATCTGAGCGGTTTGCGGACGATCGAGGGCCATTCAGTGAGTATTTTATCACCTGGAACTCGCAACGAAACAGAAGGTCCCGATTTTCGGGATGCCCTGATAATGATAGATGAAAAATTTGAACGCGGCGATATCGAATTGCACCTTGAATCAAATGACTGGTACAATCACGGACATGACCGGGATCCACATTATAACAATGTGGTTATGCATGTCGTCTTGAATGTCACTAAGATAATGCCGATCAAGTCCAGTAATAATCGCGTTATTCCGACTTTGAGGTTAATACCATTAGCGATCACGGAATCAGACGAATATGCCTGCGTGAACTGGAAACTTCTTCGTGAAGCGGATTTTAATCAGGTGCTTAAAACATTCTCGGGAATTCGTTTCAAACGTAAATCTCAGGTATGGCGTTCGCTGATTTTAGCGAATGGAGCCGAACAGACATTTTATGAAGGTCTGGCCGATGTGATGGGATATAGCCGAAACCGGATGATGTTTGGAATGCTGGCCAGGAAAGCACCCTATGAATTAATCGGAAATATTTTAAAAGATATTAAATCCGACCAGCACATAATCGTAATGGAGGGGCTTCTGTTTGGCACAGCCGGATTCTTAACCAAGCCTGAATTAGAAGGATTTATTCGAGATACAAAATATACCGAGGGCTTATCTAAAATATGGATGAATATAGCCCGCAAGTATAATCTGGAGGAAATTGAATCGGCAAGCTGGCATTTCGCCGGTTCGCGGCCACCCAATTTTCCAACTTTACGGATTGCGGCTTTAGCGCAGATAATCAATAAATTTTATCCGGACCAATTTGCCGAAACCTGGCTAAGAGTATTAAGCAATGCCGGTAATTATAACGAGATTCGGCGCTGGGCTGGTGAAATGTTCCAGCAACCGGATGGTCTTTGGTGTAACCATCCGTTGTTAAAATTACAACCAGGTAAAATGCTGATCGGAGCCCAGCGTTTATATGATTTGTTGAGTAATTTACTATTCCCATTCAGCTGGGCGATCGGTTCGATTAATAACCTGCGCGAATTACGCGAAAAATCAACTTTATTTGCCGAGCAGGTTGATTGTATCAGTTTACCGGGTTCGGTAAAAACGACCCTGTCCCGATTGCCTGTTCAAACGACGGCAATAAGTAAAAATCACCAGGTGCAGGGGCTGATTGAATTTTCCCGTCGGTATTGTAACCTTAATATTTGTAAATTATGTCCGTTTGAAAAATATGCAGAAAAATAAAAAAATCATCACGCGCCAACAAGCCGGTGAAATTGTTCGCCAATTACAGAATGAAGGTCGTAAAGTGGTATTTACTAACGGCTGTTTCGATATTTTACATATCGGACATCTTGAATTGCTGGAAACCGCCCGAAAATTAGGTGATATTCTAATCGTCGGTTTGAATTCGGATGATTCGGTAAAGCGGCTCAAGGGGACACAACGTCCGATAAACATCGAAAGTGATCGGGCGCGTCTGTTAGCGGCTCTGACAGTTGTGGATAATATCGTAATATTTAACGAAGACACACCCTTAGAATTAATTAAATTCATAAAACCCGATATATTGGTTAAAGGCGGCGACTACCAGCCGGAAAAGATTGTGGGAGGCAGTTTTGTCGAATCTTACGGCGGAAAAGTCGTTGTATTTCCTTTAGTGGCTCGAAAATCAACCACCGACCTGATTAATAAGCTTTTTCAGGTATAGTTGATAAACACCTTGACATTAAGCTCAGTTTGAGATAAGTTTGCGACCGAAAAATGTTACTATTAATGGAGTGTAATGAATAAGAGTTTTATAAATAGGTTTTTCCTGTTATCAATAATTATAATCACCAGTACAGCGTTAGCTGCTGATAATAATAATCAAAAAATTGAAAATAATTCCGAAGTGCAAGAGATTGAGAATATTTCCGAAGGGAAAGAGATATCAGATGCGCCTGCCAACGATATCTTTGAATTAATTTTCAATGAGGCTAAATCATTTTATGTTGACGCTTTAATCTCTGCCCATTTTAACGATACTTCTGAGTCCAAATACTGTTTCGACCGAGTTTTCGAGATCATCGCGGAAATCAGTGGATTGGATAGTCTGACTCTGCTTGAGCAAGACGACTTCAACCGTTTCAACGATAAAGTATCCAATGATTATCAAATCTATTTTGCCTATCTCAATGAAGAATCTGATTCTCTTGCCTTAGGATCAGTGGGGGATGAATTTTTTGAAACCATCCTCGATTCGGTTGATCTTGGTGATGATACACTGATTATTGTAGAAGATCAGCCCGGTCATATTGCTATAGTTCGTTCCAAGAAAATTGACAGGCTGATAACTTATTTTTCGGGTAAGCCCGCCGCTAGTATTCAAAAATATCTTGAAGAATCGAATAAGTATCGGGAACACTATTTGCCAATCCTGAAACAATATAATATTCCGGAAGAAATCATATACCTGCCAATCCTTGAAAGCGGCTATAATCCGAATGCTTATTCTTATGCGCATGCCGCTGGAATTTGGCAATTCATCGCCGGTACCGGAGCGCGTTATGGTTTAAAAAGGAACTGGTATGTGGATGAGCGGCGTGATCCGATCAAATCGGCCCATGCCGCGGCAAAATATTTGTCGAAACTTTATGAAGAATTTAACGATTGGTATCTGGCTTTGGCGGCTTATAATTGTGGAGAAAATCGGATTTGGCGGGCTATCAAGCGCGAGGGCACGCGCGACTTCTTTAAGTTGCGTTCTCTGCCTTCCCAGACCCGCAACTACGTTCCGTCTTTTATGGCAGTTACCTTAATTGCCAAGAATCCAGAGAAATATGGCTTTACTACGCCTAAGACTAAGACCTGGGAGTGGGACGAAGTCGTCGTCGACCGTTGCTATGAATTTGATGACATCGCCAAAGCTTGCAACATTACTTCGGATGTTTTGCGTGCCTATAATCCGGAACTCAGACGCTGGATGACACCGGCCAATGATAATCAATACGTACTGCGTGTACCGGAAGGTAAAGCTGAAGGATTGGTCGAAAAATTAAAATCAATTCCCGAGGCCAAAGATAAGAAACCAGAAATGGTTTATCATAGGGTTCGCCGAGGTGAAAATCTCAGTTACATTGCGAAAAGATATGGTACTTCCGTTTCGGCCTTAGTTTCTGCCAATCACATTCGCAATCGCAATCAACTCAGAGTTGGCCAGTCTTTGCTGATTCCCACTGGTGCTTATTATTCAGCGCGTGAACAAAAATCGGCTAGCACTAATGTAATTACACACGTCGTTAAGAGAGGCGAAACCCTGAGCGAGATTGCCGAAAATTACAATACCAGTCTCAGCAAAATTCGCTCAATGAACAATATTTATAACGATTTTATCCAAGCCGGGAAAAGATTGAAAATACCTGTTAATTTAGCTAAACAGACTCAGCCTTCGGATTCACCGAAAGGTAGTAATCGAATTGTTCACGTCGTAAGAAAGGGTGAGTCTTTGTGGTCAATCGCCAATAAATATCAAGTCAGTCTGAATAAATTAAAATCCTGGAATGATCTGGATGGTCGCAAACCCATCTATCCCGGTCAGCGCATAATTATCTATCATTCTGTTCGGGGATAAAACACATCGAAATATTATGGCGACAGATTAATCATTCCAACAGTTCGAATTTATTCAATTGACCGAATACAAAACCTTGAAAAAATACTTGTTAATCATTGCTGACCGACGTATTTTAACCGGTCAGATGACTAATTTTTAATCTGAAGTTATTTGAGAATATTAACATTAAGAATTGAGCCGGTTGACAGGTTCCAAAATTAAGGGAATCAAATCTGAACTATCTGGCCTTGTTGGAAATAGTTCTTAATTTTTAATCGAAAATCATTTGACGGGATTACCCCGGAAATGAGGAGAGAAAAATGACAAAAGCCGATATCGTCGATATTGTATCTCGTGCTACCGGCCTGACTAAGGTCGATACCGAAGTTGTCGTTGATGGTTTTATTCAAACCATCAAGAATGCTATGGAACGCGGAGAGCGGGTTGATTTCAGGGGCTTTGGCAGTTTCAGTTTAAAAGTGCGGAAACCTAAAAAGGCCCGGAATCCTGGCACTAATGAGGAAATCAGTTTGCCTTCCCGAATCGTTCCAGTGTTCAAACCGTCCAAATTGTTCAAAGAACGTATCAATCAGGAATATATTCTGAAATAAACAGATCATTTTATAATAGGAGTAATTGGTTTATGCCCTGTGGGAAAAAAAGAAAAAAAAGAAAAATTGCTACACACAAACGTAAAAAACGACTCAGAAGAGATCGTCATAAAAAGAAAATCAGGTAGTTAATTAGAAAAAAAGGAGAGTGGTGATGGCAATTGTGTCCTCGCCACTCTTTTTTTATGGAAGAGCACATTTACACCGTTTCAGAAATTGCCCGGGACATCAAACGGGTTATCGAGCAATTTATTGCTCCGATCTGGATAGAAGGTGAGGTTTCCAATTTTACAGTCAGTCGGATGGGTCATATTTATTTTTCGTTAAAGGACCAAACTGCTGTGCTGAACTGCACTATCTGGCGCAGTCAGTCGCTATCAATTCCGTTCCAGATTGTCAATGGAATGCGGCTGGTCGTTTTCGGCAATGTGACGACCTATGCGATGCAATCGCAATATCAGTTGAATGTGCAACAGGTTCGCGCGGCCGGACTGGGCAGTTTATTTCTGGCTTTTGAGGCTTTAAAGAAGAAATTGAGTGCCGAAGGTCTGTTTGACGCGGAACGTAAAAAGCCTATCCCATCATATCCGATCCAAATTGGCGTAATTACCAGTCAGACTGGCGCGGCTGTGCGTGATTTTCTGCAAGTAAGTAGGCGTCGCAATCCGTCGGTCGCGATTTATCTATATCCGGCTCTCGTGCAGGGGCGTGAAGCCGCCGCAACCATAATTCAGGGCATCCAGGTTTTCAATCGCCGGAAGAATGTCGATTTTATCGTAATTACGCGCGGTGGCGGTTCATTGGAAGACCTTTGGACTTTCAATGAGGAGGCTTTAGTGCGCGCTATAGCGCAATCGACTTTGCCGGTAGTCAGCGCGGTCGGGCATGAAGTCGATTTCACACTCTGTGACTTTGTGGCGGATTTACGGGCGCCCACGCCTTCAGCCGCCGCCGAAATGACCATACCGGAGCGCGAACGCATCCTTTACCAGATCGAGCAGACTCATCAGAAAATGAGGCGAATAATTGCGGTGCGACTTGACAATTTATATCAAAAGATCACTAATATTAGTAGGCGCCTTTTTCTGAATCGTCCGCTGGAATTGCTCCGCCAGCGAATTCAGCGGGTGGATGATCTCGAGGCCCAGATTATCAAGATTTTTAATAATCGGATCCGGTCGCTTAAAATTGAATTGGAAAATTTTAGTAAAACACTCGAAGTCCTGGATCCGCGGGCAATTTTGGAACGCGGCTTTGCGATTGTGTATCAGTTGCCGGATAGGAAAATTATCAAGTCTATCAATGCCATAGCGGTTGGCGAAAAAGTCGGGGTGGAACTGAAAGATGGTGAGTTGTTTGCCAGAGCAGAGAAGGTTCACCCACGTAAAAAATCAAAAGAGTAGCGAGGTGCAATAGTGGCCAAAAAAAGTATTTCATTAGAAAAAAGTCTCCAGCGGCTCGAAGATATTATGCAAATCCTGGAATCGGGTGAAAAAGATATTGAAGAATCGATCAAACTATTCGAAGAAGGCATGAAGCTATCGACTGAATGTCAGGCGCATTTGCAGGATCTCGAAAAACGGGTGAAAATGCTGGTGGAAAAAGAGGGCGGAGAGATCGAGGAACGCAATTTCCCGGAATCGCATGAAAATGCGGAACCCGAAAATTTGTTCAGTCAGGAGTGATAAAGGATGAAGATCGGTTTACTTTTATCGCCGAAAATTGATGCGCTCGATCCCATTGTACCGGCTATTATAGAACTGCTGATTGAGAACAAGCAGACCGTAATCGTGGCTGATTGGCAGACTGACCGGCAGAAAATCAGTTTGAAAGGCATCGCAAAATGTCCACCAGAAAAATTACCAGAAAAGGTCGACGCTCTTTTCAGCATTGGAGGCGACGGAACCTTCCTGAGCGCCTCGCGCCTGATGGCTCGCAGTCGTAAACCGGTGCTCGGTATTCATCTCGGTGGAATGGGATTCTTGGCGGATGTTTCAGCAGAGAATTATCGCGCGCGTCTGATAAATTTTCTGAATGGGCAATATACGGTGGAAGAGCGGCAGGGTTTAACGGCGCGCACCTATTTCAAAGATTCCGTGCAGGAAAGTTTTGCCTTTAACGACTTTGTGATTGATAAAGGGCGGACTTCCACGATGATTAAAATCCGCACTTATGTTAACCAGGAATACCTGAACACTTATCGTGCAGATGGTTTGATCATCGCAACGCCGACCGGTTCAACGGCATATTCATTGTCAGCCGGCGGGCCGATTATTTCACCCGAGCTGAATGTATTGGTGATTTGTCCGATCTGTCCGCATAGCCTTTCGGTCAGACCGGTGGTTATTTCGGCTGATCAAATAGTACGAATTGACTGCGCCGACCTGAATCAGGACGTTTCGTTGATAATCGACGGGCATGAAAGAATTGCCCTCGGCGCGGCGGAAAAGATCGAGATCAATAAAGCCGAATTTCCTTTGCGAATCGTGCGTTTTAGCGGCGACTCATTTTTTTCCACTTTAAGGACAAAACTGAACTGGGGTCGGGATGTGCGCGGGAATTGAGAGAAAATTGTAGATTGAATATTAAAGATTGTAGGTTGTAGATTGAGAAAGGAAAGTAAAGAACCGATGGAGATAATTAGTTCAGACGGAATCAAGGTAAAATCAAAGAATATTGCGTTAGTTGCGCATGATAATAAGAAAAAAGACCTGCTGGAATGGGTCAAATTCAACGAAGGAACGCTGAAGTCTCACAAATTGTTCGCGACCGGTACGACCGGGAAGCTCCTGGAAAAAGAACTGAGCACCAAAATCCACAAACTGCAGAGAGGTCCGCTGGGCGGCGATCTCGAACTGGGCGCTTACATTGCCAAGCGTAAGATTGATCTGCTGATATTTTTCTGGGATCCCCTGGAAGCCCAGCCGCATGATCCGGATATTAAAGCGCTCTTAAGAATCGCTGTAGTTTGGAATATTCCGGTAGCCTGTAATCGGGCGACGGCTGATTACATTATTTCGTCACCTCTGATAACGTCCTTTTATAAACCGCTTCTGCCGAATTACTCCGGGTATCTGAAACGACTTAATGTATAAATATTTATTTCGTCGCATTTTTTGATTCTTTAACAAACAGCATTAAGGCGCTGGCAATGACGGTCAATCCCAGCGATAAATAGAACGGTGCGATAGAACCGACTTTATCCCATAGCAATCCGGCAATCAGGGAAGCCGGGAAGGCGCATAATCCCATCAACATCTGATAAGCGCCCAGACTGCTGGCGCGATATTTCTCAGGCGCCAGCTCAGAAACGATTGTGCTCTGCACCGGTTCGAGAGCGCCTTTATGCATTCCGTAAATGATGAACATCAGAAATACCATGACTTTGGATTGAAAAAAGATAACATCCAGACAAACCAGTCCCCAGAGTAAAAAAGAAATCTGCATCACGGTTTTGCGACCGATTGCATCCGCCAGCCGACCGAAGGGATAGGCAGTCAGTGAAGCCGAAATGGTATAAATCAGATACAGCACCGGCACAAAAGCCACTTGGAAACCGGTCTGCTTGGCGTGAATCAGCAGAAATGAATAGGTGAAGTTGCCGATGGCGAAAATCGCGCTCAGAATCATGAACAGGACGAAATTGCTATTCAGGTCGTGAAATGTCATGCCCTTGTAAATAGCCTTGTCGCTCTTAGCCGGCTCTTTGATTTTAATGATAATTAATACGGCAGAGATCAGCGACGGAATTGCCGCCAGCATGAAAAGAGAACGATATCCGATTACTTTAAACAAAGCCAGACAAATCAAAATCCCGACGACTGCACCGAGGTGATCAGCCATCCGCATTAATCCGAAATTCTTGCCACGGTTAGAATTGGTCGAGACATCCGCCACGATGGCGTCACGCGGCGCGCCGCGGATTTTACCGGCGCGGTCAAGAATCCGGAACGGAATCAGGTGTTGCCATATTGTTGAAATAGCATAGCCAATCCGGGAGGCGGCGCCCATTAAATAACCGCTCCAAATAAAATTTTTCCGTCTGCGGATCCGATCCGACCAATAGCCGGATACGGCCTTGGCGATTGACACAACCGCTTCGCCTAGTCCGTCGACAAAACCCAGAACCGCCATATTGGCTTTCAGGATTTCCGTAACGAATAAAGGCCAGATGGGATAAATAATATCCGAGCCCATATCATTCAGAAAGGAAGCCCAGGCAAAGGTTCTGACTGTCTTTTTAGTCGTTATCGGGTCAGATCCATTTTGAACATTTTGCATCGCACCATTCCCCAAAAAGTTGTTAAAATTAAGCTCAGCCTGCTGGATTGGCAAATCATTGTTAATGATTTCTTTAACTCTTTATTATAAAACTTTGGGAAAATTTATTAAACTATGGCCGTATTTTTTTAAGAAACAGGTTAGGAAATTGAATAGAAAAAACTGACTTATGGCAATTCATCAAAAAATAAAAAACATCATCTTTGAATATTGTGGATTGGCAATCGGTTCGGCGCTAATGGCAATTGGTTTGGTTTTTTTTCTGATTCCGGCTAAAATTGCCCCGGGAGGAGTCAGCGGTCTGTCGATTGTCCTGCATTATTTATTTGATCTGCCGGTTGGTTTGGTCATGTTAGTCTTTAACATACCGCTGTTTTTTCTGGGTTTGAAGATACTGGGTAAACAGTTCGGACCGCGCACATTTTTCGCATTTGTACTGGTTTCTCTGGTTACCGATTATTTCGATAAAATTATCGGAGTTGAAGCCGCGACTGGAGATCCATTGTTGGCTTCCATTTTTGGCGGCGTTATTCTTGGAATTGGGCTGGGAATCGTTTTTCGTTTTAAGGGAACTACCGGCGGCTCAGATATCGTTGGACAAATTATCAATAAATACAGTAATGTTTCAGTCGGCACCGGCATCCTGATTGTGGATTTTTTCGTAATTACTTTTGCCGGAATTGCTTTTCATAATGTCAATCTGGCATTTTACGGTTTTATCAGTTTGTATTTTTCGAGTAAAGTGCTGGATTTGATTCTGGATGGCATCGATTATGCCCGTTCTTTTACTATCATCAGTGAAAAACAGGATGATATTATCAAACTGATAAGTAAGGATATGGAACGAGGTGGAACCGAACTGACCGGAAAAGGATTTTATACCCGTAAGGGGCGCAATGTCTTGTACACGGTCGTGACCCGTAAGGAAGTTGCGACTCTGCGTCAGGAAATTTTAAAAATCGATCCGAATGCCTTCGTCATAATTGCCAATGTGCATGAAGTGATCGGCGAAGGTTTCCGTAAGCGGATCTGATTATATAGTGGAGGACTTATTTCGTCAGAAGTCATTATAAAAACTGCTGATCTGGATAATTTTGTCCGCCAGGTTTTAATGGCACACGGCTTGAACGCCGAAGACGCGCGCATCACTGCGGGTGTATTGATCAGCGCCGACCGTCGCGGGATCGGTTCGCACGGCGTAGCCCGTTTGAAAAGATATGTAGACGGCATCAAATCAGGCGTCATCCGCCTCGATCCAAAAGTAAAAACGATCAAGGAAACGCCGGTGTCGCTGGTCATTGACGGTGATGGCGGCATGGGGCAACCGATCGCTTACCGGGCAATGCAAAAATGCATTAAAAAAGCGCGGCTATCTTATATGTGTTTGGCGACTATCCGTAATTCCAATCATTTCGGGATTGCCGGCTATTACGTTCTGATGGCTTTAGCGCAAGGCATGATCGGGATTACATTGACTAATGCCACGCCGCTGGTAGTGCCGACTTTCGCACGGAATGCGACGATCGGAACGAATCCGATCGCGATCGGCTTTCCCGCTAAAGAGGAGCGCCCGTTTCTGCTGGATATGGCAACTTCAACGGTGCCGCGCGGCAAACTGGAGGTCTATGCCCGCAGGGGTGAACCGATTCCGGATTGCTGGGCGTGTGATCAGGACGGCAAGCCTTCAACTGACGCGGCGGCTTTGCTCGAAGAAATTGTTGTCAGACGACGCGGCGGACTTTTGCCATTGGGAGGCGGGAGCGAATTGACCGGCGGTCATAAAGGTTATGGATTAAGCGCCGTGGTGGATATACTATGCGGTGTTCTATCGGCGGGAATGGTCGGAACCGAAGTTGCCCGTCAACCCGATGCGCCGGCTGGCGTGTCCCATTTTCTTGGAGTGATCAATCCGGCGGCTTTTTTAGGTGAAGAGTCGCTCTCCAACGAGATTGATGACTATATCAGGATGTTAAGGAATGCCGAGAAAGCCCAGGGACAGGAACGGATTTATATCGCCGGCGAAAAGGAGTTTATCGCTGAAGAAAAAAATCGTAAATTTGTGCCAATCGAGAATAATGTATTTCAGACATTAAATTTGATTGGGTCTGAAAAAGGTTTGTCAATTACTGAATATAAAACAGGAAAGGATGTATAGTGAGCAAACAAAGTATTAATCAGGAACTCGCGCGCAAATGCGCCAATACTCTGCGTCTGCTGGCGGTTGATGGTGTCCAAAAAGCCAATTCCGGCCACCCCGGGATGCCGATGGGGATGGCGGATGTCGCTTTTGTGTTGTGGAGTCAATATCTGGAACATAATCCCGGCGATCCGCAGTGGGCGAATCGTGATCGTTTTATTCTTTCAGCCGGACATGGCTCGATGTTGCTGTATTCTTTGCTCCATCTGAGTGGATATGATGTGACGCTCGAAGATTTGAAACAATTCCGGCAATGGGATTCGCGGACGCCCGGTCATCCCGAGTATGGTTGTCTGCCGGGAGTGGAGATGACGACCGGACCGCTTGGACAGGGTTTTGCAACAGGTGTTGGAATGGCGATTGCCGCTAAAATCACCGCCAGTCGATTCAATACGGCTGAATATCCGATTTTCGGAACGCACAAGGTCTATGGGATCGTTAGTGACGGCGACCTGATGGAAGGACTTTCGCATGAAGCCGCCTCATTAGCCGGTCATCTGAAGCTCGGTAATATTATCTATTTCTACGACGATAATAAAATTACGATTGAAGGTAAAACCGACCTGGCATTCAGCGAAGAAGTAGCCAAACGCTTCGAATCTTACGGCTGGGATATAATTAAAATTGATGGCCATAACTA
>JALOAB010000258.1 GCA_023229045.1 Fidelibacterota bacterium | reverse complement strand
TCCTCATTAATCAATAATGCCATTTCACCAATCGTCAAACCATGGCGAGCGGGCAATGAATAACCGCCGCTGAATTGCGCCTGAGATGACATCGGGCCACCCGTTTCGACCGCTTTCAATGGATTCGGTCGATCTAAGATAATGATCGGAATTCGCGCTTCAGCGCTGAATTGCATGGCTTCAATTGTCACTCCCAACGCCAGCGATTCGCGCAGACCGGAATCCTGCAGGTCGATGATAATCGTTCCGGCGCCATTCAACCTTTCAGCATTAATAGCATAATCTTCAGCAGTCATGGTAAAATATTTCGTGCCACCATCTAATTCACTGTCACGGTAAATGAATCCGGCATTACTCTCCGGATTATCTTCTTCCAGAACCTGGATGAAAGAACGACACTGACTACCCAAAACGCTCTTCAAAACGTCGAATCCGTGTTCACCTTTGTGGTTTACACTACCCCGGTTGGCAATGATCGCAACCGATGAATTTTTTAATATTTCGGCGGTACGATTAATAAATAGATCCAGACCGGTGCGAAATGTCGTAGTATCGTAAACATCTTGCAGAACTAGCACTTGCGAGTGCTGAAATTCATCAGGCTGGCTGAAACCCAGCGCACATATCGACCAAAAAACTATCACCGAATTGATGAGCGGTTTAAAGTGTTTCAGATTGGCACTGCTCCATTGATTAATTATTTTACTCCTTTTTCTTGCCGAAATCGGGATCGATTTTTACCAGAAACGCCATCAGAAAACTCGGAACGGTGCAAGCCATTATATACAAAAAGAATGCGCGATAACCCATCAGCGCCTGCAGTTTGCCGCTAACCATCCCCGGAAGCATCATGCCCAGCGCCATGAAAGCCGTCGCGATGGCGTAATGTGAGGTCTTAAATTCACCTTCAGCCAGATACAGCATATACAGCATATATCCGGTAAATCCGAAACCATAACCGAATTGTTCGATCGCCACGCAAATCGTCACAATTAGAAAATTATCCGGTTGAAAATAAGCCAGATAGACATAGACCAGATTCGGGATATTGATCGCCAGCGCCATCCATAAAATCCATTTCTTCAAGCCATCACGCGAAGCGATTAAACCACCCAGAATGCCACCGATTGTCAGACTAATTATGCCGACTGTCCCATAGACGAATCCAACCTGAGTGGTAGTCAATGCCAGACCGCCGGCTTCCTGACTGTCGAGCAGAAAAGGCGCCGCCATCTTGACCAATTGCGATTCCGCCAGGCGATAAAATAAAAGGAAAAAAATCCCGCCGACAATTTCTTTTTTATGAAAGAAACTGGCAAACACCTCAAACCAGCCGCTGGTTAATTCTCGAGTCCTGGTTTTGACAGATTCAAGACCTTGCGGCAACATCCATTTATGATACAGACCGAAAAGCAGGAATATTACGCCCAGAACTCCGAAGGAAATCGCCCAGCTGAAAGGCGCATCGCCGGCGGTTGCCTCAAATTCCGCCCGGGCTGGTTCTCTTAAACGGTGATCGACTTTCAAAGTCACTTTGACCGGCGTATTCCAGTTGTCCGAAGTAAATTCCAGCCGACCGGCCGATTTAAG
This sequence comes from Fidelibacterota bacterium, assembly GCA_023229045.1. Taxonomy (GTDB): domain Bacteria; phylum Fidelibacterota; class UBA2242; order UBA2242; family UBA2242; genus JAGNGI01. Next base: position 1,978 of record JALOAB010000258.1, on the reverse strand, counting down.
ATTAATATCCTTACTGCCTTTCTTGCGACCGAAATTCACGACGACCACTTCATTTTCTTCTGGCGGGGCGGATAATCTTATAAAAACATTAGCCGAATCATATTCCGGTCTGCTAATATCGAAGATTGGCAGTTTGATTTCTTCAGGAAAAATTATAATACGCGCTTTACCGTATTCCATAACTTCCGGCAAATTGCTTTCGTCAATCACTTCACTGATTTCGGCAGACGGAACAGCTTCAGCGGTCAGATTTAACGGCTCCAAACCGGTGCGACTCATTATAAAACCCGCCAGCATTACGATCAGACCTTGCCCGACGATCATCGCGATTCGGTAAAACGTACTGCGAATCCCCACAAACCAGGTTTGCTTATGGGCATTCAGACCAATCATGTAAAAACCATCCGCGGCAATGTCATGAGTGGCTGAGGAAATGGCAACCAACCATAAAATAGTCAATGTCAAAACAAACCAATGAGGCAGTTGGACGACCAGCGCAACTCCGATAAAACAACAACCGAGTATAAACTGCGTAATCACTACCCAGTTGCGCTTGGTGGAAATTATATCGACAAAAGGGCTCCAGAGCGGTTTAACGACCCACGGCAAGTACAAAACGCTGGTCCAGAATGCCAGCGCGGTATTGGATACGCCCATGGTTTTGTACATTATTACAGAAACCGTCATAGCGATTACATAAGGTATGCCTTCGGCAAAATACAGACTTGGCACCCAAAGCCAGGCTGAACGCTTATTAATTTTTGACGATATAATTTCTGACATTATTCCTCTTAGTTAATTGGTTAATAGATTTTCTGAAGTTGTGCTCCCGGATAATAATGGCTCAGGATTTCCGTTGTTGAGTAACCTTTTAACGCCATTCCGAGAGCGCCGATCTGGCAGTACCCGACGCCGTGTCCCCAACCGGCTCCTTTTATGACGAATGCCGAAGGCGCTTCGCCATTGCCATTTTCCGGCTCGACTATAAAAGCCGAGCTATAAAGAAATAGTTCGTGAAAGGCGTCCCGAATGGCATACTGATCATTGACTACGATGCGTTTTTCGCCACGATTTTTATCCAGGAATATTATCGCGACGCTGGTCAGCCGGCCGGATTTGCCTCTCTTCAGCGGCTCGATCCTCTTTATCGCTGTTGCCGCCAGATTTAATTTTAAATTGAAAAGCGCGGTACTTTTCTTCTGCGTCATCCGGAACTGCCAGCGAAAATATTTACCTTCTTCATCGACGTTACCGAGATATTTTTTCAACTTCTTCTCCGGAACAACGAGCGGACTGCAAAAAGCCGGCGGCGGATTTTCAATCCAGTCACGGACTTTTTCTTCGCTGTCGAGTGGCAAGGCAGGATGAGTATAACCGACCGGAGCATCCAGCACCGAATCCAAATACCGAACCGGCGCTCCCGCCCAGACATTTTCGAAGGATTCGGTGACGCCGCCGCAACATTTGAAATAGCGCGTATCGCAGATTTTATCCTGGCAGGTCAAAACCTGACCGGCGGTTTCGAGGGCGCCTTTGATCGCCTGCTCCGAGAGAAACGTCGTGCCCTGATAACGCTGACAGCAGTCATCATTGCAGACATCCATTCCCAGGTCGCGATGTTTCATTTCCACATTCGCCAGCATCCAACTACGCGCGACGATTGTCTGCGATTTTATTAAAGCCGAGGGACAAGCGGTCCCCATTTCGGAAGTCGCGACGCACATCAGGTATTGCTCGATTGGCAATTCATTTATCATCATCAGATTGCCGTTCATCTGGCTGACTTCAACCGAACCGGTTAAATAGACCTCGATCTGCTTTTTCCAGTGGAAATCACGCCCGGCGATTACGTTTTTAACCTTGATTCCCGCTTTATTTTTAATTGGAATGTTCTCATTCGCCGGAACCAATCGCCAAATGCCTCGTGGTTTTTTCCGTAATCCGTTGATTAGGACGCCGATTTGGGCATTAGCCACGT
>JALOAB010000257.1 GCA_023229045.1 Fidelibacterota bacterium | reverse complement strand
CTGAAGACTGTCAAGATAAGGAATCTCCTGTCGGCAGGGAATACAGGTAGTCGTGAAAAAACTCAAGATGATCGGCGCTTTTTCATGCGCACGGGCGTTGGCGCCAACTTTCCGGCTGAGGAAAAAATCCGTGTCATCTATAGTACTCGTGTAGAAACGCGGCGCTTCTGAGCCGGGCGCCAGCGCATTATTCGTCGATTGCGCTGAGCCCGATGTGACCAGTAATGTTAATACTATTAGAATATTTCTCGGAAAAGCCATGCTTTTTCTTCCTTATTTTTGCCGAATTGTGTGCAACATAATGCCGACGGATACCGCCAGATTCAGGGATTCGCCGTAGCCGTATTTATTAATGCATAATACTCCGGCGGCGCGCTGTAATATTTCAGGCGGCAGACCGTGCGATTCACTGCCAAATGCCAGAATGAAGCGATCGTCAGCCAGCGTCGGTTTGTCAAAAGTGCCGGAAGAATCGGTTGCCCATAATGACGAATTATCGTGTGCCAGAATCATCTCTATCTGGTGAATGTCGACATTAGTGCGCAACGTCAGTCGGAAATTGGCGCCCATAGCGCCGCGCACGACCTTTGGGCTGTAAATATCAACCGATTCCGGCGAAAGCAGGATAGTTCGGCAATCGAACCAGAGCGCCGTGCGCAGAATCGTGCCAAGGTTGCCCGGATCGTTGATCTGCCAGAGATAGAGCGCCGGATAGGTGAGCGGTGCGAGTAAATTTTCTTTCGCGGATATTTTTGCAACAGCCAGCACTCCTTCCGGATTGAGTAGTGATGAAATTTGATCAATTTCCGGGTAAGCCACCGAGACAACCGCTACATTCTTATCGTTTGCCAGAGATAATATCCTCAGCCGTTCAGATTCGGCAACATTGTCCGATATTAAAATGCGTTCAAGCGGAAAGCCGGCCAGCAGAGCTTCCGTAACGGGTTTTATACCTTCCACCAAAAACAGGCCAGTTTCCTCGCGCTCTTTTTTAATTTTCAAGGAGCGGTAAAGGGATTTTTCAGCGCGTGAGATAGTCATTTTCAGGAGTAATTACGCTCTTTTAATTCGTACAATTTTTTTGTGGGACCGGCGAAAATCAGGGTGTCATTCTGTAAGATAACCGTTTCAGCCCGTGGCGTAATGACGATTTTCCGGCCTTTAGAGTCTAGTCTCTTAATTAGAATAATCTGAATGTAATAGCGGTTGCGCAGATCAAGCACCTGCAGGCTGGAATTTACCATTGTCTCCGGCGCAGTCATTTCCAGAATTGAAAAATCCTCATCGATCTCGACGAAACGTGTCTGTTCGAGATAACGAATATGAGTCGCCAGATCGCCGGCGGTTTCACGTTTGAAAATTTCCTGATTGTACAGCTGAATGACTCGGTTGCGGTTGACTGTCCCGATTAACATTCCGGTCGCCGGGTCGATTACCGGCAGTTCATCGACGTTATAGCGGCCGAACAATTTTATCACATAATCGAGGGTATCGTCGGTTTGAACCGAAACCACATTAGGATTCATCACGTCGGAGACCAGTACCAGAGTATCCAGATTCTGATAATCATTGATCAGCGGTTTCAAATCCGACCAGGAAATAAAACCGATGATTTTATGTTGTTCATTCTCTACCCAATAAATATTCGCCGCCCCGCCGGAAATTACTTTAACCAGTGTTTTCACATCCATCGTCGCATACACTTTATGAAACTCATACGACATGATCTGATCGATTTTCAGATGTTTCAGAACATTCAGCTCCTTGCCGTCATATAATTGGATGCCGCGCTGTTTCAATTCGATCGAATAAACCGTTTCTTTCAACACATAATGGACGATAATATAACTCATGATGATGCTGAGCATTAAGGGCAGAACGAGATGATAATTATCGGTGATTTCGACAATAATTAATAAGGCCGTTACGGGAATACTATTCACGGCGGCCAGCATGGCGCCCATCCCGGCAATGGCGAATCCGGCTACATCCAATGTAAGACCGAATACCTGATTGCCAAGATTGGCCAGTAATGCTCCCAAAGCCGCTCCCATAAAAAGCGAGGGCGCGAACAGCCCGCCGAATCCACCAGCCCCGGCTAACAATCCAACGAATAAAAATTTCATTATAAATAATACCGCCAGGATCTGCCAAGTGAAAACACTGCTGGCGATGTCCCGAATGGCTCCATACCCGATACCGAGAAGTTGCGGAAAGAAAATTCCCGCCAGTCCCAGAATCAACATCAGACCGGAGAGCTTGATTACGGATGAAATTCGTTTCAGTCGTTCGGTTAATACTTTGCGCATCCAGCCGGAAAAACGTATATAAGCAAGCGACAATAGTCCGGTAATAATACCTAAAACGGCGTAATATAAAATATTCGAAGACCGGATCATTTCGACTTCGGGCAGAATTAATATCGGTTGTTCGCCGAGAAAAGTCCGCGAAAGAAAATCAGCGGTGATCGCCGAAACGATCAGAGCTGAAAAAGTAAGCGTTTGGAAATTATTAAACAGGACGATTTCAATGGCAAAAAATACACCGCCGATCGGAGCGTTAAAAATTGCCGCAATCGCACCCGCCGTCCCGGCCGCTAGAAAAACCCGCCTTTGCCTTTCCGGCACCCGGAATATTTGTCCGATAATCGAACCGCTTCCCGCTCCCAGAAAAGCCGTAGGCGCTTCCGGACCAAGAGTTCCGCCCGCGCCCAGGAAAATCGTGGTCGCGATAAAATTGAAAAATATGGTCGAAATCCGGATCAGACTGCGTCCGATGAAACTGGTCTTGATCACCTCCACAACCCCGCGCTGTCGCGGCTGTCGCGGCCACACTTTGATCATTAATCCCACAATCAGACCAGCGAGCGCCGGAATGAAAGCCAGACACCAGCGTGGTAATCGCGGGAATTGCTCCGGCAGATACTCATAACAGAAGTAACTGATCAGGTGAATGAGATTATAAAAAGCCAGAGTCACAAATCCGGCCAGCACACCAATTAGGATGGCATAAAACAGCAGGCGGATATATTCATTAATCGGATTCTTCCCAATTTGAACCCGCAATGAAAAAACGAAATCAGAAAATCTTCTCGCAAAAGATTTGACTTTAACACTCACGGCGCTACTCTGATTTCATCGCCCGGAGAAACATTAGACCGGTATAATATTTAATGAACATCGTTATCGAATATCCTGATTACTTTATTATTTAACGATTCTTTGCACATACCGTCTTATAACAAACATCAAATTCACGCAAAATTAGTTTGCCGGACGCAATGAAACAAGACCAGAATCAGATAAATCCAGCTATCGATCGAAATAAATACGCCGTCAATCAGCGCGTATAAAATAATCGACTCTGCGGATGGCTGAGATATTTGCACCCATTTGGTGTTATGACCACCATCTCTTCGACCGTGGCTACTCCATAACCTTCGATCGGCAAGCGCGGTTCGATGGTATAAACCTGTCCAACTTCCAGCGGGAGAAAGACTGTATCGCCATAGCGTTCCCAGCGCGGACCTAACATGCCGGCGCCATCGTGCGTTGATCGGCCGACCTGATGACCG
>JALOAB010000256.1 GCA_023229045.1 Fidelibacterota bacterium | reverse complement strand
CGGGATCGGCGGGCTGATCGTCGTCTTTCTCGGATTGGTGATAATTGAAATCGTGATCCATTTTTTCAATCGCTATTTTGAGAAAAAAGAACGAAAAGCCAGCCAGGCTCTTACAGCTCCATCGCCCCTAAATGACCGACTTTCGCGAAAGACCAAAGCAGTTCAAATTCCCGAAGAGGATTTAGCTGCAATTGCCACGACGATCGAACTTTATCGCAAAATCCATTTCGACCAGTTACAGAGCCAGATCACATTTTATCGCGGTAATCAGCAAAACAACTGGAAAATGGGCGCATCAGCAAATCAATTCTTAAGGAAATAGTATGAAAGAGAAAAAAGTGGAGTTGGAAATAAACGGAAAACCTTTCACGGTTGTCATCAACGAAATTACTGCTTATCACGCCTCGGTGACCGTGAACGATAGAACCTATGAAGTCGGGCTAAAAGACCTGGGCATCGATCAGGTTTCCGACATAAAACCAAAACTGATTAACATTCCGGAATCGCCGACTGCGACGGTAAAATCAAGCAGGGTTGCACCGCCCGCTCAACTGCATCGCCCCAAATCGGTTCTCGACAGCTCCGCCGTCGTGGCGCCGTTACCGGGTTTAATTCAAAATATCCTCGTGAAAGTCGGCGAAAATGTCCGCGCCGGACAACACGTACTGACCATGGAAGCCATGAAAATGGAAAATGAAATCCAGACCAATCGCGACGGAATCATTAAAGACATCCGGGTTAAAATCGGCGACTCGGTCAACGAAGGCGATACTCTCATAATCCTGGAATAAGCGGAGTGATTGATGGATAATTTCCTTAAAATTTTGCAGACTACCGGACTGGCTAATATTCAGTTCGGGAATGTTATAATGATCGCGGTCGGATTGACTGCGATATACTTTGCGATTGCCAAAAAATACGAACCGCTCCTGCTTCTGCCAATCGGTTTCGGAATCGTCATCGGCAATATCCCCTCTATTCCGTCGATTGCGATCGGCGTTTTCGATACAGTGGCTAATGGCGCGCCGACCAACAGTGTTTTCAGTATGATTTATTATCTGGTTACCTCCGGACTGTTACCACCGTTGATTTTCCTTGGAATTGGCGCTTTGACTGATTTTTCGTCATTGATCTCCAATCCGAAATCCATCCTGCTCGGCGCGGCGGCACAGGTGGGAATATTCCTTACATTCATCGGAGCCTTACTGCTTGGATTCTCGGCTTCGGAAGCCGCCTCGATTGGCATCATCGGTGGCGCCGATGGTCCGACTTCGATTTTTCTCTCTTCCCAATTAGCGCCGCATTTGCTCGGACCAATCGCAATCGCCGGCTATTCCTATATCGCGCTCGTTCCTCTGATTCAGCCGCCGGTTATGAAACTATTGATTACCGAAAAAGAGGCTCGCATCCGTATGAAACCGGCTCGCAAAGTCTCCCGTAAGGAGAAAATTCTTTTTCCGATCATTGTAGCCATACTGGCCGCGTTGATCGTACCCGGCTCGATTCCACTGGTTGGGATGCTGATGCTCGGCAATTTGCTGAAAGAGAGCGGTGTCACCGATCGGCTGGCAAAAACTGCTGGCACGGCGATTCTGGATACCTGCACAATATTATTATCTTTTACCGTCGGCGCCAGCACTCAGGCCGCGCGTTATGTTGATGGCGTCAACGTTGGTTTCCTGACACCCCGCGCGTTGAGTATCTTTTTTCTCGGATTTTTTTCGTTTATCATCGCCACTTCGGGCGGTCTGATATTTGCCAAAATAATGAACCTATTTCTGAAAGAAAAAATCAATCCGCTGATCGGGGCGGCTGGTGTTTCGGCGGTGCCGGATTCGGCGCGGGTTGTACATACTTTCGCCCAGCGCTACGACAAGGATAATCACCTGCTATTTCACGCCATGGGTCCGAACGTCGCCGGCGTAATCGGTTCGGCTATCGCGGCCGGCGTTTTCCTGTCGATATTCAGATAAGTTGCCAGCCCGAGTTTTACGCAAAAGCGGAAAAGGCGGGCCTGCCCGAGTTTTACGCAAAAGCGGAAAAGGCGGGCGAGTTGCGGGTTCATATGTATTCATGGTTGTGTCAGATTTGAGAGATTGACACCGCGCCACTCGTCAGGTCTGAGGATCTGACGAAACAAAAGCGAGTTTGGATAAGTCATTTCGAGTCCCGATCTTATCGGGAGACGAGGAATCGCATTAATCATACAGTATTCGCTTCGACTCGGCCGATTTCTCTCCCGCCAAAAGCCGGATTCGAAATAACAGATTAGGAAAAATTTATCTGTTACCCATCACTATTTGATGCCAAACAGCGGCTGAATATGTCTTTTGTACAGATTTTCCGTCACGTTCGGCGCGATAAATCCGGCGTATTTATCCAGGGCTGACAAATATTCGTCACCCATTTGGGCGGCAATTTTATAACCGACATGCAGTAATTGACGCAGGTGCGGATTATACAGTTTATCAGATTGGTCATGGCGCAAAGCCGCTGAGTACTGCTCTGAAGTCCAGCTATTCACTATCGCCGGCGCCGGCAATTTCGTGCGATCGATATCAAGCACGGTAGCGTAGGGTTTTGCCAACTCTTCATAATGTTCAAATGACTGACTATAAATTTCCTGCGCTATTTTCAGACCTTCGCCATCGGCGTCGGCCAGCCCGATCAGTTCCTCCAGCCAGGTCGTTCCGGCAGTCTTGAGATGCAGACCGGCTCCGGTTTTAGCCAGTATCCGGTGAATATGCGGATAGAGTGAAAACTTGTCACTGCCGGAATGAACGCTGAGTTTCAAGTTTTCCGAAAAGGAAAATTCACCGATCGCAAATTTAACCACCGCTACGTCCTGCTCGAACTCAATGGCAAATTTCTGCGGATCGCCGACGTAATCGACCCCTTTATTGAAACGTCCCGAAAATTTCGGCGCGATCGTGACCAGCGGCAACTTCTGCCAGGCAGACATTGCCAGAATGAAAAAGAGTTCCAGCGGACTCTGCGGCGTGTCGGTTTCATCGACGGAAAGTTCAATCACAAAGACCGGTTTACAATTATCCTTAATATAATGATAAGTCTTCGCGGCTGACAGGACTGCCGCGAGATATTTTCGAGTGATATTTTCGACGAGTCTCTTATCGACTTCCAATTTTTGCGGCAGATTTGGAATTGGGAATGGCTTGGAATATTTTTCGGCAAATTTCAAAAACTCCCGAATATCGTCTTCATCGGCTGGATTGCCAATTGCATCCGCCACATCCAGCGTGAAGAAATCGGACGATTCAATAAAATTCGGGACGGTCTTGAGATTGATATGATCGGCGTCGATAAAATAACAATCCGTCCAGTGCAAAGCCTCGACAGCTTTTTCCGCCGCCCGGCGCACATCCGCCGGCTGACTGCCGATAATATTATGTTCGCGAAAAGACTTGTTCCAGACCGGAGTTATCCTTACACCATTTTCAGCGGCTTTAATTAAAGCATTTAACTGCGCTTCAGCCTGATGACCGAAGCGATCGCCCATACCCAGTGAATATTTACCTAACTTCAATTTATCTGCTCCTTACAATAAGTTATACAGGTT
>JALOAB010000051.1 GCA_023229045.1 Fidelibacterota bacterium | reverse complement strand
CTTTGCGTCTCCGTGGTAAAAGACTTAACCGCCAAGTACGCTAAGAATGCGCAAAGGACGCTATGAATAAATGATTAAAAAACTAATAATATCCTTTGCGAACTTGGCGAGTAACTTTGCGTCTCCGTGGTAAAAGACTTAACCGCCAAGTACGCTAAGAATGCGCAAAGGACGCTATGAATAAATGATTAAAAAACTAATAATATCCTTTGCGAACTTGGCGAGTAACTTTGCGTCTCCGCGGTAAAAGACTTAATCGCTAAGCACGCTAAGAATGCGCAAAGGACACCAAGGAAAAATTATTATGAAACTAATAATAAATTCTGCGATCTTGGTGAGAGTAATATCATCTATGCGGTTTCATGAATTATAATAGTTTTATACTTTAAATCTGGTTTAAATTATACACGTTAATTTGGAGGTAAAATGAAAATCAAAATTATTACAACATTAATCCTGGTCTTGGCGCTTTTCGTATTTGCCGTCGGGCAGGTAACCGAACCCGAACCGGAATTAAGAGAGAAGTCAACCGACACTCATCAATACTGGAAATTCGGCGGTGTGACGGCTGTGAATCTGGCGCAGACTTCGTTGATCAACTGGGCGGCCGGCGGACAAAATTCAATCGCCGTTAATGGTTTACTCAGCCTTTTTGCAAACTATAAAAAAGATAAGTCCGTCTGGGATAATTCGCTCGATATTGGCTATGGCGTTCTCCGCCAGGGCAATGATGCCGATTTTATGAAAACCGATGACAAGATCGATTTTCTGTCAAAATACGGCCGGGAAGCCTTTACCAATTTCTATTATTCGGCTTTGGTGAATTTCAAAACCCAGATGACGCCGGGTTATAATTATCCGAATGATTCGGTGAAAATATCCAATTTTCTGGCGCCAGCTTATCTGCTGGCGGCGCTTGGTATGGATTACAAACCGGATGCCTACCTGAGTATTTTTATGGCGCCGGTCACCGGACGACTGACCATTGTCAATGACGAATTGCTGTCGGACGCCGGCGCGTTCGGAGTCGATCCCGGTAAAAATACTAAAGGCGAATTCGGCGGTTACATACGCTTGATTTACACGCGCAACGATTTTAAAGCCGAATTGCTGAAAAATGTGGCGTTCACGACCAAATTCGACCTTTTTTCGAATTATCTGGACAATCCACAAAATATGGACGTCAGTTGGGAAACCCTGATCGCCATGAAAGTCAACGAGTACATTTCGGTCAATTTAACGACTCATCTGTTGTACGACGATGATACCAAGATTTCAATTGACAATGATGACGATGGCATCGTGGATGAATTCGGTCCGCGGGTCCAATTCAAAGAAATTTTCGGTATCGGATTCTCTTACAAATTTTAACCGGATAGGATTAATTATGAAAATTAATGTGAAACCACCTAAGACAAAATTGTTGCAGGAATTCAAAGCCTTTGCCATGCGCGGCAATGTGATTGACATGGCGGTCGGTATCATAATCGGCGCCGCTTTCGGAAAAATCGTCAGCTCGATCGTGAATGACATAATTATGCCGCCCATTGGACTACTCGTTGGCGGTGTCAATTTCAAAGATCTGAAAATTGTCATGAAACATGCTGTGGATGCTAATCCGGCTGTTACACTGAATTACGGGAATTTTTTACAGGTTACCTTTGATTTCCTCATCATCGCATTTGCCATTTTCATGCTGATCAAGGTTCTGAGCGCCGCCAAGAAAAAAGAGGAAACTGCACCACCGGCGCCGCCGGCTCCGACTAAAGAACAGGTTCTGCTGACTGAAATCCGCGATCTGCTGAAAAAGTAATTACGTAGACCGTGTCAGCGCCGAGCATTGGAACGAGTCATCTCGTCTCAACGCTCCGCGTTTTTATATTGTTTAAACAGTAACTCAATTTCTTTACTGTCGCGACTATCCAGTTGAGTCCGCACTATTAAACGATAATGGCTTTTCGTTTAATAAGAGGCTTGCTTATTAAACGTTTATTGAATAAAATATCTTAGAAATGAAACGCGGTTTAACAGGAAAATACGAAATCTCAACGGTTGATGGCGAACCCGTTCAGGCATTTATTCCTTTTGACCTGCCACCTGAACCGCCCATTGAGTTTTCAGGTGCTCGTCGCAGACTGATAGAGCGGGCTACTATATCACTGGGTGGCTTGGATAGTATTGCCCTGTTGTTACCGGATCCGAACCTTTTTTTATATTCTTACGTGCGACGAGAGGCAGTGCTTTCTTCTCAAATCGAAGGTACGCAATCATCATTTTCCGATTTGTTATTATTTGAATTGCAAGAGGCTCCGGGAATTCCAATAGATGATGTGGTTGAAGTATCGAATTATGTGGCGGCGATGGAATATGGGATTCAACGTCTGAAAGAGGGATTTCCACTGTGCAATCGCCTGATTCGCGAAGTACATGGCAAATTGCTCTCAAAAGGACGCGGAAGCCAAAGGGCGCCAGGCGAATTCCGCCGCTCTCAAAACTGGATCGGAGGAACTCGCCCCGGAAACGCCTATTTTGTACCAGTTCCGCCGGACAAGGTAGAGACCAGTATGGCAAGCCTTGAACGCTTTTTTCATGACGAGTCCGCACCATACCCGGTTCTTTTAAAAGCGGCATTTACTCATGTCCAGTTTGAAACCATTCATCCGTTTTTGGATGGCAACGGCCGCGTGGGAAGACTTTTAATTGCCCTGCTACTCCATGAGACAGGTATTTTATCACAGCCACTTTTATACCTGAGCCTCTATTTCAAACAACATCGTGAAATGTACTACAGTCTGCTAGACGCTGTCCGCACCGAAGGCGACTGGGAGTCTTGGATCGATTTCTTTCTGGAAGGCGTCGTACAAACCGCCGGAGGCGCGCTGAAGACCGCCAAACGCCTGGTAACATTATTCAATGACGATACCGCCAAAATACAAAAATACGGTCGAAATGCATCGACAACGCTGAGAGTCTTTAATATCCTGTGTAAACGTCCCCTGTTGACGGTCAACGAAGCCAAACGTCAGACTGAATTGTCATTTCCGGCAGTCAATAAGGCAATGGAAACCCTGATTAAAATAGACATCGTACGTGAATTAACTGGCGGCAAACGCAATCGCGTTTTTGCCTATCAAAAGTATCTCTCAACACTTCTGGAGGGGACTGAAGCGGAATAATTCATTAATTAGTAGAAATTCAAACAGGAGAATCCGTGTTTTGCAGTAAGACTGCTCTGGTGGCGCTCACAGAAACAGACAGAATTATGCAGGAAATCGATAAGATAATTTGTTTCTCTTAGCTCGATTACTTTCTGTGTCAATTTAAAAGAATATTTGTGCCTTCGTGTTTTAGTGGCAGATAAAAAGGAATAAATCCATGAAAGTACTCATCATCTACGATTCATTTTTCGGCAACACCGAAAAAATCGCTCAAGTGCTCGGCAATTCATTGTCACCTAAAAACCAGGTCGAGGTCGTCAAGATCAACGCTCTGAAACCGGAACAGTTAACCGGCGTCGGTTTACTGATCGTCGGTTCGCCGACGCGCGCCTTCCGCCCGACCAAACCAATCGTAAAATTCCTGAAAAAGCTACCGCGCGGAGCCCTCAAAGGCATTGAGGTCGCGGCTTTCGACACGCGCATTAATCCGGTCGAAGTTAACTCGCGTCTTCTGAATTTTATGGTAAAAATATTCGGCTATGCCGCCGAACCAATCGCCAAATATTTGGTCAAAAAGAGTGGTTTACTGGTTCTGCCACCAACCGGTTATTTCGTAAAGGAATCCGAAGGACCGTTGAAAGACGGCGAAATAGAGCGCGCTAAGGAATGGGTGGCGGGGCTATGATTGAAAATTGTAGGTTGGAGGTATGAGGTTGGAGATTGCTCCGCCGGAGCCCCTTCGGGGGAGATTTCAAATTTTGCATTTCAAAATTAATGCCTCAATGCCTTATTGCCTTAATGACTATAAATGACTATAAATGACAACGAATGACTACAAATGACAATAAATGACTATCAATGACCATAAATGACGCCGCATCAGCGGCCAATGACTATAAATGATCCGTCAAAAGCCGGACTTCGCTCCGCTCAGCAATCGAATGACTTCGTATGAAATGCCGTAAAGGGTGCGGCGCCTGTTGCATCGCCATCTCGATCTCCTCTCCTCTGCCAGGCATGCCGAATGGCAAATTGGCTGGAGTGCGTTGTATTCACCTGACTGAAGAAAATTACTGTAAAATACACAATCAACCGGATTTTCCCGCAGTCTGTCGCAATCTGAAACCTTCGGTCGAGATGTGCGGCTCTACTTTTAACGAAGCGATGACCTATCTAACCGAGCTTGAAAAACAAACCGCATCTTAGTTATCCACAGGGCGGCCTTATAAAATTGACCGCCCGGAAATCGGAGCGACTGAATGAGTTGAGAAATTTTATGTCTGAACGAAGTGAGTTAAAATTTCTTCCATTCAGGTACGGAGATTTTAGGTCAATTTTGTATAGCCACAGCGTTTTTCGTCCTTTTTGCGCTACAAAAAGGACATAATAATAGTTATTAAATGTTTCAAAATTACTAAATAAGGCTGACGCCAATTAAGGAAAGGAATTAAATATGAATTCTATTATTGCTTATTGCGGATTGAATTGCACCGAATGTGGCGCCTATCAGGCAACCATAGCTAACGACGACGCCAAACGTAAAGAGGTTGCCGAACAATGGACGAAGGAATATCACGCTGATATAAAACCGGTCGATATTAATTGCGAAGGCTGTCTGGCGATCGGCGAGAATGTCTTCAGCAATTGCAAGGTATGTGAAGTCCGCCTGTGTGGAATTGAAAAGAAAGTTACCAACTGCGCCCATTGCGACGAATTCATCTGCGCTAAACTGGAAAAATTCTTTCAAATGGCGCCCTTTCTGCGCGAAAAACTGACTCAAATTAATAATGAACTCCATTCAAATTAGGAATCAAAATGAAAAAACAATGGTACGAAGAACTGTTTGAAAATTTCGGTGAAAAATATGAAGCGGAATCTTTCACTAAAGGAACTACCGGCGAAGTCGATTTCATCGAAAAGGAAATCAACTACGATAAAAATATCAGGATTCTCGACATCGGTTGCGGCACCGGTCGGCACGATATCGAGCTCGCCCGGCGCGGCTACACGGTGACCGGTATCGATCTTTCCGAATCTATGCTAAATAAAGCCCGCGCCAACGCCAAAGCCGCCGGTGTTCAGATTGACTTCCAGCGCGCTAATGCCTGTCAATTGAAATTCAATAATGAATTCGATCTGGTTTTATCGGTCTGCGAGGGCGCCTTTCCGCTCATGGAAACCGACGAGATGAATTATCAAATCCTGCAAAATGCCGCCCGCGCTCTGAAATCCGGCGGCAAATATATCCTGACGACGCTGAACGGCCTCTTCCCGTTGCATCATTCAACTGAGGATTTCGTTAATGACGCCGCCACCAGCGATTCGTTTAGCAGAAAAAATACCTTCGATCTGATGACTTTCCGCTACATTTCGGAATATGAATTCGTCGATGATCTCGGCATTAAGAAAACTTTGCACTGCAGTGAACGCTATTACGTGCCATCTGAAATTACCTGGCTGTTGAAATCGCTTGGTTTTACTGAAATCACCATTCTGGGTTGTGAACAGGGCGCCTGGAGTCGTGATGATAAACTGACTATTGAAGATTTCGAGATGCTGGTGGTAGCGCAGAAAATCTGAAGTAATCATTGCGTGTTGAAGCCGAGCAACAACCTCTCCCGACCGAACTTGCGATTCTTACCGCTTGTCAATTCTAGAATCCTTTCAACTACCCATTTTTCCGTCAGAATATTCACTGTTTTCCGCTCGCTATATCCGGTATAATTTGATCCGGAATTTAAAAAAGATGAAATAATGAACAACTTATGCCAAATCCCCACTGCAAATGAACACTCGCAAGTCAATGCGCTGTTTCGGATAGCACTCGCGGCTGTCAGTCTGCTGATGTTTATTTCCGCCTGTAGTAAAGACACGCCGGAAACCGTCCTCAACGCCAAACCGCATCTCGAAGACAGTATCATCTACAAACTTCCTGCTGTATCAAGACTATGCGAAAATCTGCAAGCCGATAAAAAACATGTCGATATTGGGGATTGCCGTCTATACTGCGAAATCGAAGGCGATGCTACACCGTTGGTGCTGATTCATGGCGGACCGGGTGGAACGCATCACTGTTTTCACCCGTGGCTGACCGCGGCCAGCCAGAATTTTAAGGTGATCTATTACGACCAGCGCGGTTGCGGACTTTCGGATTATAATCCCGGTGAGGGTTATTCTTTTGAACAGTCCGTCGATGATCTGGAACATTTGCGTCAAGCGTTGAATATCGATAAATGGATTGTGCTGGGACATTCATACGGCGGAGCCATCGCCCAGTTCTATACCATTAAGTATCCTCAAAATGTAATGGGGCAGATATTGGTCGGCTCTGCGCCGATGCTGGAAAATCCTGAAATCGAAGCCCGAAGCCTGACACCTTTTATGCATGAACAAGAAAGGAAAAAATTCAGTGAACTGATCGCGCTTGGCATCTCCGGAAAATTGTCCCTGCCACAATTTTACTTCAATAAAGATATCAATGGTGGCTGGAAACGCCAGAATTTCCGGAAACCTGATCAGGAGAGACTGGCGCAGACGGCTATTTACGATATTATGTTCGATCCGGTTTACAGTTCCAATTTCGATCAGTACAATGTCGAAAACACTTTTGAACAATGCCCTATTCCGACCCTGATTTGTGAAGGTAAATTCGATTCGGTCTGGTCGGATAAAAAAGTAGGTTTATTCAGGAAAAATCACCCCAACGCGCAATTCAAGACCTTTCGGAAATCAAGCCATAATATATATAGCGACGAACCAGAACTCTTTATTGAAACAATTTCGATGTGGGCAAAATCGTTAACAGCAGTCGATCCAAATCAAATCATCACCTGGCAAAATCACACTACTGCTATTTTGGGCGAACAGTTCAGTCGGATTAACGACAGTAAAAAGTTTTTAAAATTAATAAAAACTGAGGGCGTAGCGAGAGCAAAAAAGTTTTATGAAGATTTTAAAAAGCAAAATCCGGATGAAATCCTGTTTTCAGAAATGACATTGAACACCATTGCCTATCAGTATCTGGCCAACCAAAAAATTGATGACGCCCTGGAACTATTCGCGCTAAATATAAAGGAATACCCGCAGTCTTGGAATGCCTGGGACAGCTTTGGCGAAGCCTGGCTGAATAAAGGCGATCGTCAGCAGGCACTTGTTTGCTATCAGAAATCTGTTGATCTTAATCCCGATAATGTCAACGGAAAGAAGATCATCGAGTCTCTTATGAAATAATTACGTGTCAACGCGCAAACATTGACACGCGGTTAAAAATAAATATAAGAGGAATACATGCCAGACATCATCAAACAAATTCGAGCTGAACTACGCGCGGCGGTCACTCCGCAAGGCGCTTCCGGTTATACACGCTTCTTTAAAGAACCGGTGAAATTCTACGGAATCACAGGTCCGGCTGTCCGAAAAATCGCAGTAAAATTTTGGCCGAGTATCAAAAATTTAGCCAAGTCCGAAATCTTCAAACTTTGTGAAGAACTGCTCAAATCCGATTACAGTGAAGAAGCATTTATAGTGGCTGAATGGTTGCCTAAAATCACCTCTCAATTCGGGTACTCCGATCTGGCTATATTCGAAAGATGGATTGACAGCTATATCAACAACTGGGCGAAATGCGATGGTTTCTGTAATCACACGATCGGAAATTTCGTCGATAAATTTCCTGAATCGCTGACTGTTCTCAAGCAATGGGCACACTCGCCTAACCGCTGGATGAAACGCGCCGCGGCAGTGTCATTAGTCTTGCCTGCCCGGCATGGCAAATTCCTTAGCGAGATCTTCGAAATCGCCGACATTCTCCTGCTCGACAAGGACGATATGGTGCAGAAAGGCTACGGCTGGATGCTGAAAGAAGCCAGCAAACCGTACCGGCAAGAGGTTTTTGATTACGTGGTGAAGCGCAAAGCCGTCATGCCGCGCACAGCTTTGCGTTACTCCATCGAACTGATGCCGCCGGATATGCGCACCGAAGCAATGCACAGGCAGTGACGCGTGACGAGTCTTTTCGTATCAACGCGGGAGCGTTGACACGAGAGTCAAAAAACTCAATTCCTGAGGTAAGAAAATGAAATCTCCTAAAAATTTCCCACTAATTCTTCTGGTGATTCTGATGATATTTCAGGCGGTCGGTGCGATTGGCGGCGGCTTGGCTTTGGTGATAAGTCCGAGCGGTAAACTGATGCAAATGCCGCTGTCTATGCTGGAACATTCGCCCTTCCCGAATTTCCTGATTCCGGGACTTTTCCTGCTGATTGTATTGGGAATGCTTCCGGCTTATGCCGTCTACGCCCTGTTAAGAAAACCGAATTGCCGACTGTGCGAGCGTCTTAATCCGGATAAAGAAGTTCACTATGCCTGGTCTCTGGCGTTTTTCATCGGAATTGTGCTAATCTTGTGGATCGACCTGGAGATAATGTTTCTGCGCGCGGTTGACATTCTGCATTTAATTTATGCCTTGCTCGGCGTAGCCATCGTGGTCCTCACTGTCTGGCCAACTACCAGGAGATATTTTTCCGAGTCAACATGGGAGCGCTAGATCGTCACGGGAGACACGTCACTCGCCACCTGTCACATGTCACTCAAAAAAGAAAGGTTTAAAGTGATGTTAAGAAAATTACCCATATTGATGGTGCTTTGCATGGCCTGCGCTCGACTGCAGGCCGGATTCGAATTTCTCGGTAATATCAATTCCCACACCGTTTTCCCGAACCGGGTCGAATTCATAGCCGAAAATGCTTTGTTCAATATCTATATTTACGACGACAATGTCATCCGATTTCGTTATACCAATCAGAAGGAATTTTCGGCCATGCCGTCCTACGCCGTCATTAGTGGATTACCAGCCAAAGCGACTTTCACTTTCAAAGACAATGGCCAATTTTTTACACTGGCGACAAAAACTCTGAATGTACGGATCACCAAGTCGCCTTGCCGGATTGCGATTTACGATCAAGCCGGTAATCTGATCAATGCCGACGAGGAATCATTCGGCGTCAGTTTCGACAACGACGAAGTGCGTTGCCATAAAAAACTCCTGCCCGGCGAAAATTTCTACGGCCTCGGTGAAAAGAGCGATGACCTGTGTAAAACCGGCAAAGAGTACACCCTCTGGAATACCGATTTCTGGGCTTATGACGACCGCACCGATCCGCTTTATGTTTCGGTGCCGTTTTTTTACGGCATTCGGGATTTTAAGGCTTACGGCATTCTCTTCGACAATACCTGCAAATCGCATTTCAATTTCGGCGCCAGTAACAATCGCTTCTACTGGTTCGGAGCGGAAAAAGGCGAACTTGATTACTATTTTATTTACGGTCCGGAAATGAAAAAAGTCCTGACGGCTTATACGCAGTTGACCGGTCGGGCGGAACTGCCGCCGCTCTGGGCGCTCGGCTATCAGCAGAGTCGCTGGAGCTATTTCCCGGAATCAGAGGTGCGTAATCTGGCAGCAACATTTCGTTCCAAAAAAATCCCCTGCGACGTGATTTATTTTGACATTGATTACATGGACGGCTACCGGGTTTTCACCTGGAACAAAGAGCATTTTCCCGAACCGGCTAAAATGCTGGCTGATTTGAAAAAGGACGGTTTTAAAATCATCCCGATTATCGATCCGGGTGTCAAAGCCGACTCAAACTATTTCGCCGCCCGTGGAGGTTTGGCGCAAAACCTGTTCGCCAAATATCCCGACGGTCAGATTTATCAGGGCGAGGTCTGGCCTTCCTGGGCTTATTTTCCGGATTTTACCAAAGCCGCCGCGCGCGCCTGGTGGGGTGATAAGCTGGCGGGCTTGCTTGACGATGGAGTTGCTGGTTTCTGGAATGACATGAACGAACCGACCGTCTGGGGCACGCATTTTCCCGACATCGTGCAGTTCGACGGCAACGGCTTTCCAACCGACCACAAACGAATTCGCAACGTCTATGCCCTGGAAATGGCGCGCGCGACCCGCGAAGGTCTGCGCGGACATTCCGACCAGCGCCATTTCATCCTGACCCGCGCCGGATTCGCCGGAATTCAGCGTTACTCGGCGGTTTGGACCGGCGATAATGTCGCCAACGAACTGCACCTGAAACTAGCCTGCCGGATGTCGCAAAATCTCGGCCTGAGCGGCGTGCCGTTCGTCGGCAGTGACGTCGGCGGGTTCGTCGGCAATCCCTCGGAAAGGCTCTATATCCGCTGGATGCAACTGGGCACTTTCACACCGCTCTTTCGTCAGCATGCCGCCTGGGACACCCGCCGCAAAGAACCCTGGACATTTGGCGTGGATGTCGAGAACACCGTCCGCGAATTTATCAATCTGCGCTATCGCCTTTTACCCTTTCTGTATAACGAATTCTATACTGCGAATCAAACCGGCTGGCCAGTGATGCGCCCGCTGTTTTTCAATTTCCAAGACGACCCGGAATGTTATCGCACCGAAATTCAGAGCCAGTTCATGCTCGGAGAAAATCTGCTGGTCGCACCGGTGCTTTCCGAAAACGAAGAGTTTAAGCGGCTTTATCTGCCCGCAGGCGACTGGTACGACCTGAACCAGAAACAATTTTACACCGGCAAACAATGGATTATCCAGGTTGTGCCACTGAAACAAATCCCTTACTTCCTGCGCGCCGGTGGTTTTTTGCCGATGCAGGCTGTTCAACAGTACGTTGGCGAAAAATCGATCACCGAAACGGAAATGCTGATCTATCCCGCCAATGAAAGTTCCTACACGCTTTATGAAGACGACGGCGCTTCCTACGAATACGAAAAAGGCGCCTACGCCCTGACAAAATTTACCTGCCGGGTTTCGGTAGACGCTTGCAAAATCTTAGTTAAACGCGAAAAGTCCGGTTACAAATCAACT
>JALOAB010000255.1 GCA_023229045.1 Fidelibacterota bacterium | reverse complement strand
GAAAACCAATTATATATACCACGATTCTTGTCAGATTGGTAAAGAGCGTCAGGGCGGGCATTTTCTTGCGGCGACCGTGGATCTCGATCGAACCCACCACTGCCCGCGCCACAATAATTGTAAAGGATAAAATTATCAGGATGATTAATGCCTTATCCAGTTTATCGAGCAGAGCGTGACGAATCGGCAGATAGTCCAGGGCGATGTACAAACCACCTAATCCGAACACAATCGTCAGGATCCCGCTCAGAGATTCACTGATAATTCTCATGATCGGACGCTTCTTGTGACGCGCCCGTTGCATCCACTTTACGATTAAGAATCGATCGACTAATAAACCCAGTAAAATACTGGCTGTGAAGATAATTATGGACAAAATATAGGCTGGAATGTCTTTAGGCATCTTCGCTCCTGAGATTTTCTGCTACTTTATTAAAAGCTTTATATATCACATTCTTATCTTAACGAATCGGCTTTATAATTTCAAGCACAAAATCAAAAAGGTGATGCGCTCGGACTTACGCGATTTCCCGTCTCCCGATAAGATCGGGACTCGGAATGACCGAGATGAATACAATTAAAAAAAACATTTGCACTTTTAAAAAACATGATGTATATTTATACGTTTTTTAAGTATAATTATACGTTTTATGATGAATACTAAAAGTGACAGACATAGAGCCATCCGGCAGATAATCGCAGCCGGACAAATCTTTAACCAGAATGAGCTCAAAGAAACTCTGGAAAGCCAGGGATTTGCCACGACTCAGGCAACTCTTTCGCGTGACCTGATGGCCTTGAAGGTCATCAAAGTTCCGCATGCTGAAAAAGGGTATATTTATACGCTTTCCGAAAATTATCAAAGCACTGCGCCGCAGGTCGAAGGCAGTTCTCCCCTGCAGACCTGTCGGTCAATCGCCTTTTCCGGCAATCTGGCAGTGTTTAAATGTCTGCCTTCTTTCGCGCCCAGCGTCGCTCTGGTTCTGGATGCGGTCGGGATGCCTGAAATCATCGGCACCATTGCCGGAGACGACACCATTCTAATCATTCTAAAAGAAGGATTGTCTCACGAGCGCTTTCGAACAGCGCTCGTGGACCGTTTCCCGGAATTGCGCGATCGGATTTAGACCGGGGATCCACCAACCAAATCCTAACCATTAAATCCAGCCCGGTAGGGTTATTAATTATGAAAGGAATAGATTAATGCAAAATAAAGTAATATTAGCGTATAGCGGCGGTCTGGATACCTCCGTAATCCTTAAGTGGCTCGTTAACAAAGGCTATGAAGTAATCTGCTATGTTGCCAACGTCGGACAACAGGAAGATTTCGCCGCGATTGAACAAAAAGCCCTCAAAACCGGGGCTTCCAGGGTCTATATCGAAGACCTGCAACGTGAATTCGTTACCGATTATATTTTCGCGGCTTTGCGCGGTAATGCCATTTACGAGGGGCGTTATCTTCTGGGCACCTCACTCGCCCGCCCGCTGATCGCCAAGCGTCAGGTTGAAATCGCGCAGACTGAAAAAACTCATTATTACGCGCATGGCTCGACCGGCAAAGGCAACGACCAGGTGCGTTTCGAATTTGCCTATTACGCCCTCGACTCCGACGCAATTGTCATTTCGCCCTGGAAAGATCCGGAGTTCCTGTCAGAATTCAAAGGTCGCAGTGACCTTATAAAATATGCCGAAAAGTATAAGATCCCCGTCAAAGCCTCGTTATCCAAATCATACAGCGAGGATGAAAACCTGATGCACATCAGCCATGAAGCCGGCATTCTCGAAGATCCCTTCTTCCGACCGCCCGAAAATGTTTTCAGCCACACGGTTTCACCAAAAGAGGCGCCCGACAGCGAGACAATTTTGGAAATTGAATTCAAAGATGGTTATCCCGCCAGGGTAACCAATCTGAATAACGACATTGTCAAAGAGGATCCGCTGGAGCTCTTTTCCTACCTCAACCAAATCGGCAGTCAAAACGGTGTCGGTCGCGTTGATATGGTCGAAAACCGCTTTATCGGTATTAAATCGCGCGGCGTTTATGAGACTCCCGGCGCTACGATTCTGTGGTCGGCGCACCGCGATCTGGAAGGCATCGCGATGGACAAGGAAGTGATGCATCTGCGCGATATGCTTTCGGTCAAATTTGCCGAACTGATTTACAACGGCTTCTGGTTCTCACCCGAGATGGACTTTCTGATGTGTGCTTTCGAGAAAAGCCAGGAAAAGATCGATGGCACGGTGACTGTTTCAATTTATAAGGGCAATGTCACGCCCATCGGACGGCGTTCGCCGATTTCGCTTTACAATCAAGCCCTTTCCAGTATGGACATCGAAGGCGGTTATAATGCCACCGACAGTCTGGGCTTCATTAACATCAACGCCATTCGCTTAAAAGCGCATAAAATTGTACTCAAGAAGAAGCAACCCTATAATTGGCGGCAAAAGGACTAGTCTATGAAACTCTGGCAAAAACACTACGACTTGAATTCCAGTATTGAGGCTTTTACGGTCGGACGCGATTATTTACTCGACCAGGAATTATTACCATATGATCTTCAGGCTTCGCGGGCGCATGTTCACATGCTCGGAAAAATCGGCATTCTGACCGATTCCGAAGTCAAGGAACTGTTGATCGGACTGGATCGCATCATGGCGCTCCACCTGCAGGGCAAGTTCGAAATTCGACGTGAAGACGAAGACTGTCACACCGCTATTGAAAATTTTCTGACGGAAAATGTGGGCACTGCCGGTGAGAAAATCCATACCGGTCGCAGTCGTAATGATCAGGTGTTGACCGCTCTCCGGCTTTATTGTAAAACTCAGATTGGCAACATTTCCGAAGCAGTGCAGACAACTATCGCGGCTATCGGCGAATTCAGTCAAAAGAACGGGAATATTCCGATCCCGGGCTTTACCCACACCCGCAAGGCGATGCCGTCCAGCGTGGCGATCTGGGCTGGCGCGTTCGGGGATGCGCTCAGCGACGACCTCGCACTCCTTGACAGCGCCATGCAATTAATCGACCAGAATCCGCTTGGCACCGGCGCGGGTTTTGGCGTGCCGCTGAATCTGGATCGGCAGATGACAACTGACGAATTGCATTTTGCCCGCATTCAGGAAAATCCCATCTATGCCCAGAACAGCCGCGGCAAATTCGAGGGCTTTGTCCTGAGTGTAATGTCCAACATCATGTATGACTTGAATAAAATCGCAACCGATCTGATCCTGTTCACGATGCCGGATTTCAATTATTTCGCGCTTCCCGAAGAATTTTTAATCGGCTCTTCGATTATGCCGCACAAGAAAAATCCGGATGTGCTGGAATTGCTCCGGGCGAAATACCTCGAAGTCTTCGGCTATGAATTCCAGGTTCGTAACATCGCGATAAATCTGATTTCCGGCTATCATCGCGATCTGCAACAGACGAAAGAAGCCATCATCCGCGGTTTTAGCACCACCCTGGCGTCGGTTCAAATCGCGACCATCATTTTTAAAAACCTGTCGGTTAATCGTAAAGATTGTCGGAAGGCTATGACCGCCGAATTGTTCGCCACTGAAAAAGTCTATCAACTGGTCAAGAGCGGCATGCCTTTCCGTGAAGC
>JALOAB010000254.1 GCA_023229045.1 Fidelibacterota bacterium | reverse complement strand
TTTTTAAAATAATTTCTTTTTGAGTAGAAACAGGAAGCCCAGCAGTGACAAGCCGCCGCACATTAGCATCGTAACGAGAAAAGCGTAGGGCGAGTGTTGAAATGGGAGGGCAACATTCATTCCGTAGATGCTGGCGACGAGCGTCGGTAGCATCAAAATAATCGTGATCGATGTTAGTAGTTTCATGACCACATTAAGGTTGTTGCTCACGATTGAGGCGCGGGCGTCCATTAAACTTGCCAGAACGTTGGAATGGATTTCAGCCTGTTTATAGCACTGGGTGTTTTCGATGACGATATCATCGAGCAGTTCAGATTCTTCCTGGCTGAACCCAATCTTGACCGTGTTGATTTTCAGCTTTTCGAGTAAAACTCCATTAGAGTTAATGGCATTCAGATAATAGACTAAACTCTTGGCTAGGCTGAACAGGTCGATCAGGTATTTATTTTCGATGGAAGTGTTGATTTTGCGTTGAAATTCGTCGGTAACCAGGTTAATGGCTTTTAAGTGTTCCAGAAAATGATAAATTGCGCGAAAGACCAGCTTCAGTAAAATATCGGGATTTGAATGAACCCGGTTAAATTGTTTACCCTCGAAAAAAGGGATGTCCTCCGAGGCGACGATTACGATCCGGTCTTTAAATAGGAAAACACCGGTTGAAGATACTTTAAACAGGATATTTTCCCGTGCAGTGATACTGCGCGGGCGTTTGAAAATGAATGCGATGTGATTGGGCTCGTACTCAAGACGAGAAAGTTCATCCGGATCGAGAGTGGAATTGAGAGTGTGTTCGTCGACCATAAACTGATCGATAAGCATTCGTTTTTCCGACTCATCGGGATTGACAAAAACCAGAATATTGGCATCCTCGTCGTCATTAGGTACGATTCGCTGGTCGATTATTTTGTAATGCTTGAGCATTTTCACCTCTTTTTTGAAATTTGCTCTTCAATTCTCCGGTTTCGTCCGTTTGATAAAGCGAGAGAACTTAAGCATTATTTTCCTAACAAAGAATATTTTTTGGGTCAATTTTACCGCATATTTTGCAGGTTATAATGCCCGGTCAGCTAAGACAAATGTTGATTTAGTCCGCTATTTAGAATTCGGGAGCTTGAAACGAATATATCCGATCAGCCGCCATATTACCCAGAGAACGACCAGATAAGCTATCATCAGGATTAAAGTCAGCCAGTATCCGCGCAGGGTATTATTCCAGAAATTCATTGGAGCGTTGAGCAGAATAAGCAGTGGAAAGCCAAGAAATAAAGCCATTCCGCCTCCAAAAGCGAGGTCTTCGGCGGCCGGAGTTTTAAATTCCGGATCGGTAATCCGGATTAACACTAAACCGGAGTTGATTGTGCCCGTCATCTCACCAAAAATTCCGATCATACGTTCAAAATGATAATCGTCGAAAGCCCGCCGCGATGTATAACGAATAATAAAATAAGTAGCCAGACCGGCAAGTGCCGAAATCAAAGTAATCGGTAGCCAATACTGACCTATTATAACGATATTAATTGCCACGATCGAGCCGGTTACCAGAAAATCAACCGCCACCCCGGAAATCCGGTTCATCAGCCCGGTGTCGATAACGTAGCTTTTATTGGTCAGGTCAAGAATTTTTCGAAGTACTACTGCGATTAGCAAGCCAACCACAAAGTGAAAAGACCAGATCGTATCGACAAAACCACCCAGACCGTGATTAGCCATCAGTTTGGTTAACACATTAATCAACCCATAGGTCATGGCGTAAACAAAACCGATCAGGCCGAGCTGAAAGGCCATTGGTTCAATAGCTTCCGGTGATAGCGTCAGCCAGCCGGCGATTTCCGGCTTATTCTCCTTGACGATACCGGTTCGGATGTCGTTATTAAGTGATTCAGGCCCCCTTATGAGAGTTGTTTCCCGGTTTTTTATGCCGCGATTGATGATTGCCACTCCGGCGAAATAGGCGATTAAGAATCCGATCGCCGCAAATGTCAATCCGATTATCCCGCCACCCTCAACGCCGAATTTTTCCCAGCTGTGCCCCATAGTGTAAGCAATGCCGGGTCCCATGCCAAATCCCAGCGGAACCAGTAAACCCATTGCGGCCGGTAGGTCCGGGAAAAGCGTATAAATCAGAACCAGAGCCACCAGGAGCCCGATCGCTCCTTGGATTATATAGCAGTTTAATTCGATGAAACATTTATTGATCGGGCCTTTTCCAAATTTAGTTTTGGACTTTCCCAGCCCGATGACGATAAAAGTAATTGCCAGTAAATGATAAACGTATTGCCCCAGCCGGTTTTCGTCGAGAACGATCAATCCAAGTATCTGTTGGCTGACCAGTAATCCTAAAAATCCGCCGATGATATTGTTGGGTACTAAATATTTTTGGAAAAATGGGATATAACGTCGCAAAATCGTTCCGATAACCAGAAATGCTCCCAATGCCGTAATATCGAGAATCACATCTTTAAAATTCAGGGTAAAGTCCCACGGGTTCATAAAATTCCTCGTTCGTTATTCGAATTGACTTTCACTACCGAACAGAATATAGCGATATCAATTGATTTATGAAAATTGACCGTGGTAATTAATTTTCGAGACTGAAAGTAATTACAGAGTTTTTTAATTTTGAACAAATTTCATAATTTTTGCACCGAATTTGAACCTTTTAGAAGAGTTTTGATGTAATGAATCCGCAAATAAATTGGAAAAAATCCTCCAATAACTTGTTTGATTATCGTAGATCGAGATCAAATAAAAACCAGTCATCGCTTCTATTTATAATACTGGTCGTTTTGCTGACATGCACTACCTTATTGGCAATTGAAACGCAGAAGTATCTTGGGAAAATCAACCTGGGTGACGGTTTGTTCTATACCTGCAGGGGCGAGATAATCCGCAAGGACAAACAGGTGACTAAGAGCTCTCATTTTTTCGATGAAAATGGAAAACTGATTTTAACCGAGACCGTTACTTTTAACGAGGATAATTTTGAACTGATCAGCCTGTCATCGAGTGAAAAAAATTATGGGCGCGTGCAGAAAATCGAACGGGATGGCGAGAATTTTCGTCTCAATTATAAAAAGGACTTCGCGGATAAGTTAAATGAGTATACGATGGATTATCAGCCTTTAACTCTGCACGGCTCCAATTTGCCGGTTTTCCTTTCGGATAATCTCGATCGGCTCGGAGAAGACGGACTTTCCTGCCGATTGATACTCGTTCCGCGTAAGATGAAGATAGAGATGAAATTCGTCAACAAAGGTCAAGTAAAAGTCAATGGCCAAGAGTGCTATGAGATCCAAATGGATGCGGCCAATATTATCCTGAAGCCCTTGGTAAAAACTCATTATTTTTACTTTGGAGTCAATAAACCGCACTTACTATATAAATACATCGGAACTATCGCGCCCATCGATGCGGAAGGCAATGATCTCTGGGGTACGATCAACTTTTCCTATCATTAGTATCTTATAGAAAAATTTATCCAGAAGCGCATCGACTTCTGTGACCGGTCGTCATTTTGCCCGAATATTTGAATTTTCCGGATTAAATGTCCAGGTTATTCCAGTGGTTGATGGCACGCCGCAGATTGGCGCGGAAATTTCGATTTTGG
>JALOAB010000253.1 GCA_023229045.1 Fidelibacterota bacterium | reverse complement strand
AGCTCTTTCAAGCCGGTCCTGGCAAAAGCATTATCTACCCAATCTTCAATCGAAACGTTCCCTTTCAGGATATAATCCAATTCCGGAATGCGCTGATTTTCCGGCAGGCTGTTCGCCTGTTTCAAAGCCCGGATCAACATGATTTTATCAAAAGGTTCATAAAATTCTAAATACATATACTGGATTCGGGCGATCGCTTCAGCAATCCTTTTTTCAGAAAAATCGGGACGCCGTTCTTCAGCCGGTTTGGCCCGCTGGTAAGCAACGTCATAAGCCCTTGCTCCTAGATTGTAAAGGACTCCTCCGAAAAATTTTCCAAAATTATTCAGAGCCTGGTCGTAATCATAGCTCTTTTCCAGTAATGCGTATTGCGCCCCGATATTTTTCAGAATATCACCATATTGAGTTTTCAGGTCGCGCCGGGAATTGACGAAATCCATCAGATCCTTCTCGAACTGTTTTTTACTTTCGACAAAGCCGGATTTCAGCATACCATCTACATTGCCCTGATAATTTTTCATGGCATTATTCAGACCGGCATCGTAATCGGCCAGTTTTATTTTAGCGTCCGGGTCTTTTTTACTCAGGTCGGTGATAATATTCAATATCTCCTGAAATTCTTTGATAGTCTGGATATAGTTGCGGTTAAGGTTCCAGGCGACCGAATAAGAAGTCCGGTAGCGCATTGTCCGACCGGGAAATCCCAGGATGAAGGTCATATCACCGGCTTTAAGGTCGGTATCGCTGATCTTCAGAAAATTCTCCGGCTGGACCGGGACATTATCCGGGCTGTACTTGGCTCCGGAACCATCTGGCGCCTGGTAAACCCGCATGTACGTAAAATCACCGGTGTGGCGCGGCCACATCCAGTTATCAATATCGTCGCCGTAATTGCCGATCGCATTGGGTGGTGCGAAAACGAGCCGCAGATCCTGGTATTTATTAAACAGATATTCGACGTATTGTTTGCCATTGTACATGGTGGCTAAATAACATAAGCGATCTTCGCGTCCGCCTTCTGCGGCTTCTTCCATCTTGGTGATTTTCCGATTGATGGCTTTTTCCCTTTCGGCCACATCCGTGATTCCTCTGACGCTCTCTTCGATTTCCCCGGTTACGTCTCTCACTCTCATCAGAACATAAGCTTCCTCACCGATTGCCGGCAATTCTTCCGAACGGTTTTTCGCCAAAAATCCATTGGTCATATAATCAATGCTATCGTGGGCCGAATTACGCTGTAAAGCCCCGTAAGCGCAATGATGATTGGTCAGTATCAGACCGTTAGCCGAGACAAACGATGACGAGCAACCGCCCAGCCAGATAATCGCATCGCTGATACTGGTTTTATCCGGACTGTAAATGTCCTCCGCCGTAACTTTCAGCCCAAGCTTCTTCGGATTCAAATCTTTGATCTGCGATAATTGCCACATACCTTCATCGGCATAAGTCGCAAAACTCAGAACAAGCGCAAACCCGAAAATCCAAATTTTCTTCGTTTTCATTTTCTCTCCTTTTTAATCGGAAATTATATGTTCGTCCAAACTTTTAAACTCACACTGCCAATTTTACCTTGCATAATTTAAAAATATCTACGAGCAATATCCTATTTATTATCCGGCGCGGTCAGAGCGGTAACGGGTGACTCGTGAAAACGTAAGTCGTAATACGTAATCTGTGATGAGAAGAAAATTACCATTTATTGTCACTTACCACTGACGCGGTGTCATTGACCGGCTGTTGCCGGAGCCATTTGTCGTAACTCGTAACCCGTCACTCGCCCCGGCTGACATGTACGGATAAAATCTACTGGCATAAAACCCCGCTTTTGAGGCTTTGAAAGTCAACGTTGCACCAAAAAGATTCAACGTTGAATCAAAAAGGTTCTAGTACAAGGCTCGGAGAGTCAGACTTGAAGCCAAAAGCCTCAAGCGAGAGGCAAATAGCCTCAACGCTGAAGCAAAAAGAGTCACGCGCGAGGCTCTGAGAGTCATGCGAGAACCAAAAAGCCCCGGTAATGCAGCAAATAGCCTCAAAGTTGAAGCATATAGGTTCAAACGTGAGGTTCCCAAGTGGGGTGTCCTCGGTGATCAGTGATCCGGCAGAGCCGGCAGAATCCGATAGAAGATTAGGCTATGACTGGCAACTGATGGATCTTTGCTTCGCTCAGCAATTTAGCAATTGTATGACTATTGAATGACTCCGGCGATCGCCAGACAATGACAATTGAATGACTCGTAACAATAAACTTATTCAATCGTAAATTCCCGCCGCAAAATTTTTAAGAGAGAAACCGAAATGAATTTATCTGACTTGGGTTACAACGAAAAACTGGAAACAGCTTGGCTCGCAATGGGACAGGGCGAATTCGAGATCGGTCGGGTCACCGCCGAACACAAGGAACGCTACAGCGTGCGCAGTGAACAAGGTGAATTCGAAGCCGAAATCACCGGCAACCTACGCTTCACGGCTCAAAGCCGCGAAGACTTTCCGGCGGTCGGCGATTGGGTGGCACTGACCATCTACGAACCCGATTTCGCCATCATTCACCGCATCCTGCCGCGTTATTCAGTAATCAGAAGGCAGGCGGTCGGGCAGTACAGCGAAGTCCAGATCATCGCCGCCAATATCGATTACGCTTTCATCGTCCAGGCAATCGACCGCGACTTCAACATCAACCGTCTGGAACGCTACCTGACGATCTGCTACTCCTCGAAAGTCGAACCGGCGATCGTGCTCACTAAAATCGATCTGATCGATGATTCACGACTCAATGAATTCCTCGACCAGGTTCAGACGCGGATTAAAGAGGTTCCGGTTTTCGCAATCAGTAACGAAACTCGCCGCGGCTATGAAGCTGTTCTCCAATTCATTGAAAAAGGGAAAACCTATTGCCTGCTCGGCTCGTCGGGCGTCGGCAAATCCACCCTGCTCAATAATCTCTGCGGCCAGAACATCATGCGCACCGAAGCGATCAGCGCCAGCGTTAATCGCGGTCGTCATATCACCACTCATCGCGAGCTGATCATTCTGGAAAACAGCGGTATCCTGATCGATAATCCCGGCCTGCGGGAAGTCGGGATAGCCGATACTGCCGACGGCCTGGAGATGACATTCGACCGCATTCTCGAGTTCGCACCCAATTGCAAGTATAAAGACTGCTCGCATACGCACGAATCCGGCTGTGCCGTGATCGCGGCGGTAGAGAGAGGCGAAATCGAACGCGCCGCATACGAAAATTATTTAAAAATAGAGCGCGAAAAGGCGCACTTCGAATCGACCGTCGCCGAGCGTCGTCAACGCGACAAAACCTTCGGAAAAATGCTAAAGAATTATAATAAAAATCATGGGAAAAATAAACTTTAAACACAAAGCCTTGTGTCAGCGTCCGAGATTCGACGCGAACATTATAAAAGTTGCAGATCTATGAGTGCAATCATTGATAAAACAGTAATCGATTGTGCGCCTGAAAAAGTTATCGATACTCTGGTATTCTTTTTCCGGGATACTGAAAATTACAAACTGTGGCATAAAGATCATATCGCATGCTATTGGAAAAAAGGTAAGGATTTTTCACCGGATTCGGTACTTAAGACAGAAAAATATATTCACAGATCACAATCAGGAGA
>JALOAB010000252.1 GCA_023229045.1 Fidelibacterota bacterium | reverse complement strand
AATGTGAGTAGTAAGCAAAGCAAATACGCCTTGTTACTGGAAGGTTATGAAAGATCGCCAATTGCCAATGTGCAATTGAAAAATTGCCGCTTCGACGGAGTAAAAAAATCCAGCATCATTAAAAATGTCAGGGATTTAAATATGAAGGACGTCTATATCAATGGCGAATTGCAATGAATCCGGACTTCAGTCAGCCATTCGATCGTCTTTAGTTAACCAAATTCGTTTATCAATATTATCCATTTGCCGGAATAGATTCGATCTGCGTTTCTGGATCGTTTTATTGATCGGTTATCGATCTATAACCCTGGCGCAACCGCTGGCTTTCCCCGGCGCGGAGGGATTTGGACGATTCACCAGCGGCGGACGCGGCGGCGCAGTCATCGCGGTGACCAATTTGAATGATAAAGGACCGGGCAGTTTACGAGATGCAATCCAGACCAAGGGCGCCCGTACGATCGTTTTCCGGGTGTCGGGCACGATCGCCTTGCAGAGCGAATTGATTATCCGAAACGGCGATCTCACAATCGCCGGACAAACCGCACCAGGCGATGGAATTTGTATCCGGAATTATCCTTTGACAATTAACGCTGACAATATCATAATTCGCTACATCCGGGTGCGTCTGGGCGATGAATGTGGAGTCGAAGGCGATGCCATCTCGGCTATTTTCCAGAAAAATATAATTATCGATCATTGCTCATTCAGCTGGGGTACCGACGAGGTTGCTTCGATACGCGATAATGTCAATTCCACCGTACAATGGTGCCTGATCAGCGAGAGCCTCAATTCCTCCGTCCATCATAAAGGCGAGCACGGTTACGGCGGCATCTGGGGCGGTCAGGGGGCAACTTATCACCATAATTTACTCGCGCATCATGCCAGCCGCAATCCGCGTTTCAACGGCAGTCGCTATAGCCACAAACCGCAGGCTGAGTATGTCGATTTCCGTAATAATGTGATATATAACTGGGGCTTCAACAGCGCCTATGGCGGCGAAGGCGGTCATCATAATATTATCGCTAATTATTATAAAGCCGGACCGGCCTCGAAACACTCCGATCGCATCGTCGAACCCTGGGACGATACCGGCCAGTGGTATATCGCCGATAACTTCGTCTGCGGATTTCCGGCGATCACAGCCGACAATTGGAACGGCGGCGTGCAAGGCGATTTTCGGGACTTTGGTCGAGTTGATCAACCTTTTAAAACAGCGCCGGTGGTTATACAATCCGCTGAAATCGCCTATGAATTGGTTTTAGCTGACTGTGGTGCAAATTTGCCGAAACGCGACCCGGTCGATGAACGCATCATCGATGAGGTTGGCGAAGGTATCGCTAATTTTGGCGCAAAAGGGATTATCAATTCGCAGAAAGACGTCGGCGGCTGGCCGGAGTTGAAGTCAGCGTTACCGATGAAGGATGACGATCTGGACGGCATGGCGGATGACTGGGAACTGGCGCACAATCTCAATCCGACCGATCCGACTGACCGCAATGGCGATTTCAACGGCGACGGCTATACGAATCTCGAAAAATATTTGAACAGTCTGGTCAAGTGGACAGCTCAAGGTGGATCAGAAAGAAAACCTGACAATCCGGATAAATAATGGTTCGGGCAAGACGGCGGTTATGAACAGAATCAGTATTTTATTGCTACTAATTATAAGCCTGATCCAATTTGGCGCCGCTCGCGAAAAGTTTGAAAATGTGATCGTCGTCGATCAGGAAGGAAAAGGTCAGTTCACCACGATTACGGACGCTTTGACGGTGTTGCCGGACATGTCATATCAACGGGTGATAATCTATATCCACAGCGGTGTTTACGAAGAAAAAATCCGGCTGGTGCAAAACTACGTCACTCTGCGCGGCGAAAACCGCGACAGCACAATTATCCGTTACCATCAGAAGCGTACCGATTGGGAAGCAAACAAAGATTATATCGGACCGGCGGCCGTCAATATTTTTGCCGATGACATAATCCTGGAAAATTTAACGGTGGAGAACACTCAGCCGGAAATCGAATCGCATGCCTTTGCGGTTTACGGCAAGGGAACCCGCACGATTATCCGCAACTGCAATCTGCTCAGCCGAGGCGGCGATACGGTCGCGCTCTGGGATTATCAGAATGGCATGTACTATCACGCCGATTGCCTGTTCCGCGGTGCGGTCGATCTGGTCTGTCCGCGCGGCTGGTGTTTTATCCGCGATTCGCAGTTTTACGAAGTGAAAACTTCAGCCGCGATCTGGCATGACGGTCATTACGACCCGGATCAGAAATTAGTAATCATTAACTCGACTTTTGAAGGTGTTTCAGATTTTCAGCTGGGGCGCCATCATTATGACGCTCAGTTTTTTCTGATCAATTGTACCTTTTCGGAAAATTTAGCCGATCAGCCGATTTATCTTAAAACTTACGAAGATGCCAGCCGCAATAATCCCTACTTATGGAGCGAACGCAAGTATTTTTATAATTGTCATAAAAAAGGTCAACCTTACGACTGGTATCGCGATAATATTGAAGCGGCAATAGTTAAAATTAAGCCGGACGAAATCACGCCGGTCTGGACTTTCACCGGTCGCTGGGATCCGGAATCAACTGTACCGGTCATTGTGACGGATTACTCCATTGACGATCAGATGATTGAGCTAACCTTTAGCGAGAGTGTGACGGTCGGCGGAACTCCGGTAATTATTAATGAAAAGGGGCTGAAATTCACTATCGTACCTCAGCGCTTTACCGACAATTGCCGGTTATCATTTCATTCTGGGAAAAAAATTTCAAAGCAAGACCTGCAGGGAAAAATGATCCTTACGGGAGGTAAGATTAGCGCATCGAAAGCTCACGTTGCGGAACGTCGTCTGGGACAAAAATTTCAAATTATTAACGATTAATTTATATTACGCCGAAAAAATTGAATCAATACAAGGAGTCAGCGATGGATAGAAAAAAATGGTTAATTACGTTTCTGGTATTATTGACAGGCGTTATTTCCTGTGGGAGTCACTCAGGGAAAATGCTATCGACTCTGCCACTTTCGTTTAAGGTAGTAGTAGAAAATCCAGCTAATATTGTTCGTAAAGACGCCTTGATAGAAATTAAACTGCAGGAAGTAGCTGAGCTTTATCCGGATTTTAATCCGCAAGCCTGGGCGATATTTGATGAAACGAACGAGATTCCATCCCAGATTAATAAGGATAGCAAAGAACTCGTGTTCGTTGCCGATTTCAATCCTTCGCAGAAAAGAATATTCACGATCCATTATGCCAAAGAGGGAAGTGTCACTCACAAATATCCGAAGAGAACCCAGGCGGAATTATCACACATGGTAGGCGGACGCTTCGTCAATCGCGTTTATGAAGGGGGCGAATTTAAGAATGTTGAATATTTACGAGTGCCGCCCGAACATACCGATCATTCGTTGTATATTCGTTACGAAGGTCCGGGCTGGGAATCGGATAAAATCGGCTATCGCTTTTATCTCGATTGGCGCAATGCGATCGACATCTACGGGAAAAAGATTCCCGATATGGTTCTGCAGGATGTCGGACAGGACGGTTTTGAATCATATCACAGTCTGAGTTCGTGGGGTATGGATGTACTCAAAGTTGGTGAATCACTCGGCATCG
>JALOAB010000251.1 GCA_023229045.1 Fidelibacterota bacterium | reverse complement strand
GACGTCACAGTCGCCGCGCCAAAGGAATTTCCATTGAAGAAGGAATACGTCGAACAAGCGCAGGAAAACGCCCGACTGAACGGCGGCAAACTATCATTCACTGATAATATGGATGAGGGTTTCCGCGGCGCCCAGATTGTCATACCAAAGAACTGGGGCGGGTTTGGCAATTATGATTTCGACGAATACATAGCCAATGAAGAAGATTGCCGTAAAGAAATGAAAGCCAATCTCGAGAAGCACAGGGACTGGATTTGCAACGCCCGCCGTATGCAATTAGCCACGCCGGAAGTTAAATATATGCACGCTTTGCCGGCCGACCGTGGCAAGGAAGTTACCGAAGAAGTTATCGACGGTCCGGCGGCGATTATTTACGATGAAGCCGAAAATCGTCTGCACACTGCCAAAGCCGTGATGGTTTTGACAATGGGCGGGAGACCGTAAAGATGCGGAGGTCGCTGAGAACGCAAAAAGTTATGTGTGCTATTGGGTTTGTTATCATATTACGGTTTTAAGCGCGATGGATGTATTCAAAATGAAATATTTCTCGGCATTCTCTATGTACTCTGCGGAAAATTTTATTAACTTTGGAATGAGATGACCCTGAAATCCGCCAGCATTGAAAATATTCTGGACAGTATCTCCGACGGAGTTTTCACTATTGATACCGGATGGCGCATTACCTCAT
Organism: Fidelibacterota bacterium; assembly: GCA_023229045.1. Taxonomy (GTDB): domain Bacteria; phylum Fidelibacterota; class UBA2242; order UBA2242; family UBA2242; genus JAGNGI01. The sequence goes on along the minus strand of JALOAB010000251.1, from coordinate 2,959 downwards.
TCAATCGGGCGGCGGAAAAAATCACAGGGGTTAAACGCAAGGAAGCAATCGGTCAGCGCTGTTCGGAGGTTTTTCGATCGAGCTTGTGTGGCGCCGATTGCGCTCTGCAAAAAACCCTCAAAACCGGAAAACCGATCATTGGCAAATCTGCCTATATAATCAAAGCTGACGGCTCGCGGATTCCGATCAGCATTTCTACCGCCGTTCTTAAAGATAAGGATGGAAAAACCATCGGCGGCGCCGAAACCTTCCGGGATTTAAGCGAAATCGAAACCTTGCGACAAGAACTACGTGGCAAAATGGGTTTCGGGGATTTGATTAGTCGCAGTCCGCTAATGCAAAAAATATTTGAGGTGTTGCCTGCCATCGCCACCAGCCCCAGCACCGTATTGATTACCGGGGAGACCGGCACCGGCAAGGAACTGGTCGCCCGCACCATCCACCAGTTGAGTCCGCGTTCCAAAGGACCCTTCATTGCCGTCAATTGCGCCGCTCTGCCGGATGAATTGCTTGAGTCGGAATTATTCGGTTATAAAAAGGGCGCATTCACCGGCGCCAGTCAAGATAAACCCGGGCGCTTTGCCTTAGCCAAAGGCGGCACACTGTTCCTCGATGAAATCGGTGACGTCAGTCCGGCGCTCCAGGTCAAACTTCTGCGCGTTCTGCAGGATCGCATCTATGAACCACTTGGCGCCACCCGTTCCGAAACCGCCGATGCACGGATCATCATCGCTACCAATCAGGATTTAGCTGAAATGGTCAAGGCAGGCGCCTTCCGCGAAGACCTTTACTACCGCGTAAATGTGGTGCGGATTGCCTTGCCGCCTCTGCGCCGCCGCAAAGAGGATATTCCGGTAATTGTCAATCAACTGGTTGAGCGTTTCAATCAGCTCTGGCGTAAATCCGTCAGCGGAGTCAGCATGGAAGCGCTGTCTTTATTGATGGCGCACGACTGGCCGGGCAACGTTCGCGAACTGGAAAACGTCATCGAACGCGCTTTCGTGCTCTGCAATGAGGATGAAATTACGCTGAAGCATCTGCCTGAAGAGCTGACCGCCCGCCGCACCACCCAATTACACCCAGAAAGTATCCGTTCGGCGGTTCATACCCTTGAGGCGCAAACCATCCAATCCGCATTAGCCCGTCATAATTATAATCGCACTGCCGCCGCCCAAGAACTGGGCATCCATAAAACCACTCTGTTCCGCCGCATGAAAAAACTCAGCCTTTCTTTTCCCGGAAAGGATGGTCGCTCGCATAACTCAAAGTAGCACAACCGCTACCATAGTATTGCGATAGGGTTGCAATACGGCTACTGTATGGGCGTAATAAATTAAGCGCGAGATATTCTTTATACATTGTATTTATTAATGTTGTAATGCATTAATCGGAATTGCCAGATTGTGGCATGAAAAATGCCTTTAGTATTATTGTAATGATAAAATGGAAAAGAAAATAATGAAAGTCGCCTTTGCCACCTGGAATAATCGAATCGCACCCGTTTTCGATGTGGCGGGATTACTGCATATTGTGGAAGCCGAAAGTGGTGAGATAATTTTATCGGATGAAGAATTTTTGCCGATCGATCTTCTGCCGGTACAGAAAGCGGAACGCCTGAGTGAGCTGGGAGTCAAAACACTAATCTGTGGTGCTATTTCCAGGCCGTTATACGATACGATTGTGGCTAGCGGGATCGAGGTAATTCCATTTATAGCTGGCGAACTGGATGAAGTTGTCCAAGTTTGGCTCAGCGGAAACCCCGATTGGCATCTGTTTGCCATGCCGGGTTGTTGTGGCAGAAGAACCCGGTGGCAAGGTGGTTTTAAAACTAACTATCAGGAGGTAAGTTATATGAATGGAAGTGGACGCGGAATGGGCCGTGGAGCAAGTCAAAGACGCCAAGGACAGCGTTTTGGTCGCATGGGCGGAGAATCAGCCGCCGGTCCGAGCGGAAACTGTGTTTGTCCGCAATGTGGTCACAAAGAACCGCATCAACGTGGGATACCTTGCTTTGAACAAAAGTGTCCGCAGTGTGGCGCGGCTATGGCGCGGGAATAAATGATAACAATAAACATAAGGAGAAAAGGATTATGCCAAGAGGTGATGGAACTGGTCCCGCCGGAATGGGACCGATGACCGGACGCGCGGCCGGATTCTGCGCCGGTAACAATGGGCCGGGTTACACCAACCCGGGAGCTGGACGTGGTTTTGGTGGCGGGATGGGACGCGGCCGGGGGCGGGGATTCCGAAACTGGTTTTATGCGACCGGATTACCGGGCTGGGCGAGATTCGGTGGATTCAATGCTCCATACGCTTATCCACCCTCATATCAGAAACCTGATCCGGCAGTCGAAAAGCAGGCCCTCATGAATCAAGCCCAGTTCTTAGAAGAACAACTGCAAGAAATCAAGGAACGCATTTCCGCACTCGAAGGTCAGAAAGATAAATAATCGGGCTTAAAATATTTCCTGCGGGCCAACTTCCTTTTTGCAACCGATTAGGTTTTTAATACTCTAACCAGAGAAAAATAAAAAAAGGAGATTTATTATGGGTACAAAAGCAATTGAAATTCTTAATTTGGATGTGAAGCATCTTGTCGATCTGCTAAACCGCGCTTATGCCGATGAGTGGCTGGCTTATTACCAGTACTGGATCGGCGCAAAAGTCGTCAAAGGTCCGATGAAAGGCGCCGTCATTGCCGAGCTGGAAGAGCATGCGGCCGACGAATTGCGCCATGCCGGAATGCTTGCGCAACGTATCATCCAACTAGGCGGCACGCCGTTAATTAAACCGGAAGAATGGTACAAGCACAGCAACTGCGGGTACGATGCACCTGAAAATCCGCATGTCAAAGAAATTCTTCGGCAAAACATCCAGGGCGAACAGTGCGCTATTACGGTTTATAAAAAACTGGTCGACCTAACCGCCGGCAAAGACCCGGTCACGTATAATATAGTTC
>JALOAB010000250.1 GCA_023229045.1 Fidelibacterota bacterium | reverse complement strand
GCCAGCTCTTCCGGCGCGATGAGGTAATTAACCTTTCTGAAGAGGGGGCGGAATAATATGGAATGGACTGAAGTAATTGTACTTGTAATAAGTTTTATAGTTCTGTTGTTAGCCGGCGTGCCGATTTCTTTCAGCATTGGCATCGCTACTTTGAGCACGATGTTGCTCAGCATTGATTCGCTTCCGGCTTTGACTACTGTTGCCCAGCGTATGGCGACCGGAATTGACAGTTTTGCCTTACTGGCGATTCCGTTCTTTATATTATCTGGTTTGTTGATGAGTCGCGGTGGGATTGCGCGGCGTCTGATCGATTTTGCCAAAGTATTGGTCGGACGCTTACCGGGCGGTCTGGCTTTCGTCAACATTCTGGCCGCGATGTTTTTCGGGGCGATTTCCGGTTCAGCGGCGGCCGCGGCGGCCGCGATTGGTGGTTTTATGACTCCTTTGATGAATAAAGAGGGGTACAGCACCGGTTATTCGGCCGCGGTCAACGTAACTTCATCAACGACAGGATTATTAATTCCACCCAGTAACATTCTGATCGTTTATAGTCTGGCAAGTGGCGGAGTATCGATCGCGGCGCTGTTCATTGCCGGTTACCTGCCGGGATTTTTAGTTGGCTTGTCGCTGATGTTAGTGGCGGGTATCATCGCCTGGAAGAAAGGTTATCATGGCAGTCGCGATCGATATAACATTAAACAGGCGATTTTTCGCTTCCTGGATGCTCTGCCCAGTCTGATGCTGATTGTGATCGTAATCGGCGGTATTATTGCCGGTTATTTTACGGCTACGGAAGGTTCGGCTATCGCGGTATTATATACATTCATTCTGTCGGTTTTGATTTATCATGAAGTTAAATGGAAAGAATTGCCGCAGGTTCTATTGGATACGGTATCGACTACAGCCATTGTCATGTTGCTGATCGGGACGTCGATGGGCATGTCGTGGATCATGTCTTACGCCAATATTCCTCAGACCATTACTGCTTCATTGATCTCATTATCCAGTAATAAGATCATTATTCTGCTGATAATCAATCTGATTCTGCTATTTGTCGGAACCTTTATGGACATGACGCCGGCGGTATTGATTTTCACGCCGATTTTCCTGCCAATCGTAACCGCTCTGGGCATTCATCCGATACACTTCGGCATAATCATGGTTTTGAACCTGTGCATCGGGTTGTGCACGCCGCCGGTTGGTGCGGTGCTGTTTATCGGATGCGGGATTGCCAATACTACGATTCCTAAGATGATCAAACCGCTTTTGCCGCTTTATGCGGCCATGATTTTGGCGCTGATGCTGGTGACCTACTTCCCGCAGATCAGTTTGTGGTTGCCGCGCCTGTTTGGGTATTAATTTTATGGGAGAATGAGTAAATGGAAATCAGATTAGACAATAAAACCGTTGTCATTACCGGTGGCTCCGGTGTTCTGGGACGGGCGATGGTTTGGGCGCTGTTTGAGGCTGGCGCCAATGTGGCGGTGCTCGATCTACGCCAACCGGCTGAGGGGGGAGCCTTGCCAACCTCGCCGGGAAAGAGTGGAAATCGCCTGCGGTTTATCCAGGCTGATGTTCTCAATCGGGAAAGTCTGCAAAGCGCTGCCGAAAAGGTTTTGACGGAATTCGAACGAGTCGATATTTTAATTAACGGCGCCGGCGGCAATCGCCCGGACGCCACGACCTCCGCGGAACGCTCTTTCTTCGATTTGCCGGCAGAAGCTCTGCGTTTTACGATGGATCTGAACCTGTTAGGTACGATCTTGCCCAGCCAGGTTTTCGGTCGAATCATGGCTGAACAGAAAACCGGTAACGTTGTCAATATTACATCTATGAATGCTTTTCGTCCGTTAACGCGCATTCCGGCCTACTCCGCCGCCAAAGCCGCCGTCAGTAATTTTACGCAATGGTTGGCGGTGCACATGGCGCAGGAATATTCGTCGAATATCCGGGTCAATGCCATCGCGCCGGGCTTCTTCCTGACTGACCAGAACCGCTTCCTGTTGACTGACAAGGCAACCGGCGAACTGACCGAGCGCGGGAGAAAGATCATCGCCGCCACGCCGCTGGGACGTTTCGGTGAACCGGACGAGCTGATCGGGACGCTGTTTTATTTGATCTCCGATAGTTCCCGGTTCGTGACCGGTGTGATTATCCCGGTCGACGGCGGCTTCAATGCCTACAGCGGTGTATGAAGATAATTTTCATAAATAAACAAAAGGGAACTTAATATGAGCAGTGGACTGAATATCAAACCTACCGGAAGTCTCGATCTTTTATCGCTCGGGGCGCTGGTGCATCGGCTGGATCCGGGCACAATCCCGTTCCGCAAAGCCAGCGAATGTAAAATTCACGTCAGCGGCGGCGAATTCAACGTCGCGGCTAATCTGGCGGACTGTTTCCGGCTGAATACCGGCATTGCGACGGCTATGGCTGATTACCCGATCGGCGAAATGATTGCCGAGCGCGTGCGCGCAATGGGAGTGAAACCTTACTACAAACATTTTGCGCATAATGGCGTGAATGGTCCGAATATGGCGACCGTTTACAGCGATCGCGGCTACGGTTTGCGGGCGCCGGTGGTTTTTTACAATCGCTCCAATGAAGCCGCCGCCTTGTTAAAACCGGGCGATTTTGACTGGAAAGCGATTTTTGCGCAGGGCGTACGCTGGTTGCACAGCGGCGGGATTTTTGCCGCACTTTCGGAAACCACTGGTCAGGTGATTATCGAAGCCATGCAGGCCGCCAAAGAAGCCGGCGCCGTGACGAGTTTCGATCTGAATTTCCGCGCTAAACTCTGGAATTTATGGGGCGGTGAAAAGAAAGCCGCGGAAGTGATTAACGATATTGCCCAATATGCGGATATATTGGTCGGCAATGAAGAAGATTTGCAGAAAGGGCTGGGAATGCCCGGTCCGGAAGTGACCGCTAAATCGAAGCTCGATCCGTCGGTTTTCTTCGCGATGATTGGTGACGTGATCAAGAAACATCCGCAGGTCAAAGTCGTAGCCACGACCCTGCGCGAAGTCCATTCGACCAATCGGCACAGCTGGAGCGCAGTGGCCTGGATTAACGGGCAAACCTATCAGGCGCCTACAGCCGAACTGGAAGTATTAGACCGGGTCGGCGGCGGCGATGGCTTTGCGTCCGGTTTTTTCTATGGTCTGCTGACCGGAGCGGCTCCCGAAGAGGCTGTTAAACTCGGTTGGGCGCACGGCGCTTTACTGACTACCTATCCGGGCGATACGACTATGGCGACTCTGGCCGAGGTGCAGAATTTCGTCAAAGGCGGCTCGGCGCGCATCCAGCGCTAAATCGGGAGAAAATATCAAAAGATGCTATTCTGCTCAAGAAGTTCAGTCAACCAGGGATTGACAGAGACCGAAATCCGGGAAGGCCTTTATACCGCCCTGGAAAAGATCGGGAATCGCCGCAAGGTGCTGGCTATTCCGCCCGATTTTACGCGCTTTCATTCGCGGGCTGGCGAACTGACGCAGATGGCGTATCAATATTACCACAGTAATCTCACCACAATTCTGCCGGCGCTCGGCACGCATTATCCAATGAGCGATTTCGAAATCCAAAAGATGTTCGGCGACCTGCCGCGCCATCTATTCCGCATTCATCGCTGGAAAGATGATTTGGTTAC